>JBKJOA010000457.1:0-5776 GCA_046593365.1 Limisphaerales bacterium | reverse complement strand
ACCGTCGCGCCATAATCCAAACTGGCCAGTTTTAAATCCTTCTCCGCCGCTGTTTGGGTTCCTTGATTCCAAAGAGTTTCTCCGGCCCAGGCGTAACCGCGGAAAACGCGACCCCGGTCAATTAGTGCCCAAGCGTGATGATTCAACACGCGGTTGGTGCTGAAAAACTGAATTTGCCCCAGCTTTCGACTCAGGTTGGTCAGAAAATGATAGCATGCGTCCACGTCTTCGGTTGGGTCAGGCAAACTGGAGCCAACCACCAGAATCCAGCCTGAGATCGGGGGAGAAATAAATAACTTATGTTCGCGTGCCTCAAGCAATCCTTCCTCCCAGGAACAAGGCATGGGCGAATGAAGATGCAAGGCCTGCTGAACAGCGGCGGGATTATTTCCCTTGATAGCCAGCCAGCGGCACGGTTGTTCGAAAAGCGACTTGCGAAAGCAGGTTTGAGCGAAGAAACCGGGAGAAAAATTCAGGTGCGCAAACTGGTTGTTTGTTTCGCTTCGCTGCCGGGCCCAGCGAACCACCGAAAAAATAAACAGGACACCGGTCCCGAGCACCAGGCCAAACGGAATAAGCATGAGAAGTGAGACAACCTCCTTGAATTCCAATCCGCTCATGGTGACAATTTACGCTCACTGCTCACATGTTCAACGGGAAAAGTTTTATTTAGTAAATTATTTTTCTTGAACGCCCCATTTCCCGACTTGCGCGAAGCGTTGGAACAAAGTTTCATTTCCCTACCTTGAACACTAAACTTTTTCAATTCCTTGGCGCTGTTGCGATCTGTCTTTTTGTGGTTTCGAAGGCTTGCGCGGTTCTCCCTTTTGAAATCATGGAGGGAGATCGCGTCGTTCTTTTGGGCGACACTTTGATCGAGCGCGAACAGGAATACAGCTATCTGGAAACCCGGCTTTACACGCGATTTAGCGACCGAAAATTCATCGTGCGTAATCTCGGGTGGAGCGCCGATACTCCCACCGGCGAGGCGCGCGCGAGCTTTGATTTTGCGCAGCCGGAAAAAGTTTTCGAGCGATTGAAGGAACAGATTGCGGCCGTAAAACCGACCGTGGTAATTCTCGGTTACGGGATGGCCAGTTCCTTTGCTGGTGAGGATGGACTCGCCAGATTCAAATCGGATCTCACGAAATTGATCGACACGATTCAGGGAATTTCCGGCGAAAAAAAAGTGCGTTTCATTCTCCTCAGTCCGCTGCGACACGAAAAGCTCGCCGGTAATCTTCCCGATCCTGCCAGGCATAACGATCAACTCGCGCTCTACAGTACCGCCCTGGCCCAAATTGCCACCGAGCGCGGTTTCCCGTTCATCTCATTATTTGACTGGTTGCCGAAAGGGAAAGAGCCACTTACGGATAATGGCATTCATTTGAACGCTCATGGCTACAGTTTGCTGGCTGAAGCGGTTGAAAAAAATCTTGGGTGGAAACCACGGAAGATTAAAGAAAGCGACACCGAGGAATTAAGGCAAACCATCATCGAAAAAAATAAACTATTTTTCAATCGGTGGCGTCCGCAAAACGAAACTTACCTGTTCGGATTTCGCAAACATGAACAGGGACAGAATGCCAAGGAAATTCCGATGTTTGATCCGCTCGTTCAGGCGCAGGAGGAAAAAATTTACGCGCTCCGCAATTCTCCTCAAAAAAAGCGTGTGATGAAAAACGACGAAATTTTTCAAACCCACTCAGCACCAAGTTTGTCTTTGCCTGAATTTCAAGTCGCGCCCGGTTTTGAAGTGAATCTGTTCGCGGAAAACCCCATCCTCGCTAAACCGATCCAGATGAATTTCGATCCGCAAGGCCGACTCTGGATTGCCAGTTCAGCTGTTTATCCACAAATCGAACCAGGCCAAAAGGCGGACGACAAAATCATTGTTGTCGAAGATACCGATGGTGATGGCGTCGCGGACAAATCCACCATTTTTGCCGAGGGATTGTTGATTCCGACGGGCATCGCTCCGGGTGACGGTGGAGCCTACGTCGCACAAGGAACGCAATTACTTCATCTCAAGGACACTAATGGCGATGGAAAAGCCGATAAAAAGCGGATCGTGCTTTCAGGATTCAGCACCGAGGACACGCATCATATTTTGCACACGCTGCGCTGGGGGCAGGATGGCCAACTTTATATGAATCAGTCCATTTACATTCATAGCCATATCGAGACACCTCACGGCGTAGTTAACTTGAACAGCGGCGGGATTTTTCATCTGCGCCCACCCACGATGGAGATGGACGTTTTGCTACGCGGCTTTTGCAATCCGTGGGGACATCACTTCGATGAGTTTGGGCAATCCTTTGTCACGGATGGAGCGGGAGGTCAGGGCATCAACTATGGAATGCCGGGCGCAACTTTTTTCACCTACGCCATCATGCGGCGCGAGTTGAAGGGGGTGAGCCCGGGAAGTTATCCAAAGCTTTGCGGACTGGAGATTATCGGGAGTAAACAGTTCCCTGATGACTGGCAAGGCAACTTGATTTCAGCCGATTTTCGTGCGCATCGCGTCGTCCGATTTGCGATTGAGGAACAGGGTGCCGGTTATGTGACCAAAGAAATGCCGGATGTTTTGCGCACGACGAATGTCACGTTTCGTCCGATCGATGCCAAGTTCGGACCGGATGGCGCTCTTTATATTGCCGACTGGTCGAATCCAATTATTCAACATGGAGAAGTTGATTTCCGCGACCCGCGCCGCGACCACGAACATGGACGAATCTGGCGCGTGACAGCCAAAAATCGTCCGCTGGTTCCCAACCCGAAACTGGTGGGCGCAAAAAATAGCGATCTGCTCAATCAACTCCTTTCTCCGAACAATTTTAATCGCGAGCAAGCGCGCCGCGTGCTCACGGAGCGCGGCCAAAAAATCCAATCCGATCTCGCAAAATGGACGAAAGCGCAAGGAACAGAAAAAGCCTTGCTTGAAGCACTCTGGATGTATCAGGCGATTGACGCCGTGAATCCGGATTTGTTGGAACGCGTCCTGAACGCCAATGACGGACGAATCCGAGCGGCGGCCGTGCGCGTTTTGGGTTCGTGGCACAAACGGTTGCCGACTGCGAAAAGCATGTTGGCGCAAGTGGTGACCGATGTTCATCCGCGCGTTCGCGTCGAAGCCATGCGCGCTTTATCAAAGATTCCGAGCCTCTCCTCAGCAGAACTCGTGTTGAGCGTGCTTAATCGTCCGATGGATCCCTTTTTGGATTACGCCGTCTGGTTGAGCATCAACGATCTCGCCAAGCCGTGGATTGACGGAATTAAGACCGGGGAATGGAAACCGGCTGGACGCGAAAAGCAACTCGAGTTCGGATTGCTCGCAATCGAACCTTCTTCAGCCAGCGCCGTGTTAGGCCAACTGATCAAGAGCAAACCCCTTGCGCGCGATGGCAGCGGCTCGTGGATCGAATTGATCGGTCGCGCTGGCGGCTCCGGCGAATTGCAAGTCCTGTTCGACCAGGTTTCAGAAAACGGTTTCGATGAAGCTCCGGCTGTGCGCGCTTTGGCTGCGCTCAATGAGGCTTCACGTTTGCGCTCGGTCACGCCCTCGGAACATTTGGAAAAACTTGGCAAATTGCTTGGCCATTCCAGCGAAAAGATTCGCATTGAAGCGATCCGACTCGCGGGCACTTGGAAAGAGGTCAAAGGCGTCTTGCCTCAGTTGCTCGAAATCGCTGCAACGCCGAACACTTCTCCAGCACTCCGCGAAACCGTGTTCAATTCCCTGCGCGAAATAGGGGGCAAGGATGTGATCAGCGGATTGATTCCACTCGCCGAGAAAAATCATGCGGTGCCAACGCGCCGTCTGGCGGTGCAGGCTTTGGCTGCGCTCGATCTGAAAAAGGCCGCGCCACTGGCCCTTTCGGTTCTCACGGATGTTCCGAGTGATGAAGATGCGCTTACTTTTTGGCGCGCGTTTTTGAGCAATAAAGGAGCAACGGAAGCATTGATCCGCGTTCTCCCATCCAGCGGCCTTTCACAAAAGGTGGCGAAGTCTGGCTTACGCGCTGCCCGCGAAAGTGGTCGCAGCGAGCCAGCGTTCATCCTGGCGCTCAGCCGTTCGGCCAGCCTGGAGGATGCGGAGCAGATGTTGACGGCTGAAGAGGTCAAGACGTTGGCAGTGGCCGTCACAAGCAAAGGCGATCCCGCGAGAGGCGAAAAGCTGTTTCGCCGACAGGAACTTGGCTGTGTCAGTTGCCACTCGATTGGTGGAGCAGGCGGAAAAGTTGGGCCGGACATGACTTCGATTGGTGCCAGCGCGCCAGTCGATTATCTGATCGAATCGGTTCTTTATCCGAGCAAACAGGTCAAAGAAGGTTTTCACGCGATTATGCTGGAAACGAAGGAAGACCAGGAACTTTCCGGCATTCTTGTCCGCGAAAACAATGAGGAACTTGTTTTGCGCGATGTGACAAACAAGGAATTTTCCGTCCCCAAAAATAATGTAAAGAATCGGCGAATGGGCGGATCGCTCATGCCATCGGGGTTGATTGATAATTTAACCAGTGCGGAACAGATCGATTTATACCGTTTTCTTTCTGAACTCGGCAAGCCGGGAACTTACGATGCATCGAAAGGAAACGTCGCTCGCGTATGGAAACTGATGCCCGGCAAACATGAATTGGAACAGTTCGGCGAGCAAAAAATCGTTGCGGAAGGAATTACCAACAAAAGCTGGATTGCGGCTAACACATTTGTTGACGGGCGATTGCCTGCCAACGAAATGCGTTCTGCCTTAAATGTGGGGCAATATGTGGGATTGGTTGGCCTTTATGCCGGAACGCAATTTCAAGTGGCAAAGTCGGGACAGGTTCAGTTTCAACTATCCGATGCACCTGGAGTCATCGCATGGATTGATGGCAAGCCGGTGAGTGTGGGCAGTCCCATCACGGCTGATCTAGTGGCTGGCACTCACACAATTATTTTCAAGCTCGACCACAAAAACTTGCCGGAATTTATGCGGCTGGAATCTCCTGACGTGACGTTTTTGGCGAACTAATACGGGGGAGCCTGCCTCTGGCGGGTGTTACTCCTGGCTGCGATTATTTCAAACCCGCCAGGAATTCGATTAAATCGCGCATCTCAAATTTCGAGAGCACCGTTCCCATTCCTTCTGGCATTGAAGACAAGCCGCGCTCCCGCTTCTCGATTTCTTCTTTTTTGATTTTTACGATTCCATCCTCTGGTGAATTCAAAACCAATTCGTTCTTGTCTTCGCTTTTTACCAGACCGGCCGCAACCGTCCCGTTTTTCAACGTTACGAGAATATTTTCGAAGCCGGCCGCAATTTGTTTATTCGGTTCAACCATTGATTCCAAAAAATATTCGCGTGATTGACGCGTGGCGATGCCGGTCAAATCGGGGCCAACATTTCCGCCACTGCCTTTGATGGCATGACAGCGCAGGCAGGCGACATCTTCGCGTTCGTAAAAAACCTTTTTGCCCCGTTCCGCATTCCCACCAACGAGCGAAAAACGAAATTCTCCAAGCGAATTGTTTTTCGATGCCGCTTTAAACCCGGCGACTTTTTCGGCCAGTCGTGGATCAGCCTGTTTTTCCGCCGCGCTCAATAGGTCAAGTTGTAATTCAGGCGCGATTTTTCCAGTCAGCAACAAATCAAGCTGACGGCCCAGGATGTCGGTGACGGCTGCGTTGGTTAGCGTTCCAAGCGTGGCGAAGGCAGTTTGCTTGATGCGAAAATCCTTTTCCGTCGCGAGCAGTTGTTCGATCATTGCGGGCGATTTTTCCGGGCTGAGGAGCG
>JBKJOA010000267.1:0-2572 GCA_046593365.1 Limisphaerales bacterium | reverse complement strand
CGAAGGAGCAGCTTTTGGGAATGCAGGAATTAAACCTGGCGCTCAAGAAACGTTTTGATGATGAACAGATCAGCTTCGCGTTCCCAAGCCAGACGGTTTATTTGAAACAAGATTCGGACTGGCGAATCGCAAGCGCGGCGCTAAAACCTGAAAATAGTTGAACCGCGTCTCGCGATGGACGCGAGACGTTCTTATTTGAAAATTAAGAGACGCAATCCACCAGAAATCCGCCGAAACTTTTTTTCAAATTATCCGCCGAAATATCGTCGTCAGCCATGCGCCGCTGAATCCACCGATGATCGCCATCGGCGCCAGCGAGAGCGCGATTTTCCAATCCACGTTGCCTTGCGAGAATGTTTGTAAGTTCCCATCATCGCCGTCGGTATAATCGAAGTGCCGACCGCCGTCTTGATGGGCACGTTCATGAAAAACATCATCGCCGGAACCATGACGATTCCACCACCTACCCCAAACAACCGCTCGCGATTCCGCTAACCAACCTGATTAAACCAGCAATAAATAAATTCATGATTGGTTATTGCAGGGCGTCGTGGAATCGGACAACTGTTTTTTCCGGAACCATATTCAAGTTTCAAAATCACACGAATGAATTAACTTTAACCGGCCCGAAGGCGATTTTAAAAATTTGAAAACGTAATCGCATGAGAACGACGCAGGAAAAATTAAGAAACAGTTCAGGATTGGTCACAAGATGCGCTTTTGTTTTTCTGGCGATCCTTTGGTTAGCTTCGTCCGGCTGTTCCACCTTCAATCGCGATTGGAAAAAAACCGCCGAGGTCGCAAATTTAAACGGTATCGAAGGGCGTTGGCAGGGAACGTGGACGAGCGACGCGAACGGACATTCCGGCGGACTACGCTGTATTTTGGAAAAGGTTTCGGAGACAATTTATCGTGCGCGCTTCGATTCGACTTACAAAAAATTTTTGCACTTTAAATCCACCGTGATTTTGAACGGGACGAACAACCTTGCCAACGTTCGTTTCAATGGCGAAGCGAAATTGCCCTGGTGGGCGGGCGGACTTTATCGCTATGAAGGCAGCGCGAGCGCGACGAATTTTTTTTCCACCTACAATTGCAAGTACGATCATGGCACATTTCAGATGATCCGGCCTGATTGACAGGAAAAAACTTTTTTCTCCGGGCGTCTGCGCTATAAAAGCGCTCGGAACAAATCATGAAATATTCTTTGCGCCTTTGCGAATCTGTTTTCGTCTTCATCGTTTCATCTCTCAGCGTTTTCGCACAGCCGACCACCACGAACAAAGCGTCGGAAACGCTTGCGGAATTCCAAGCACGGCTCGAAAAAGTGGCAATGCAACCGCGTTTTTCGGCGGCGATGCTCGGGGTGAAAATCGAATCCCTGGACTCGGGTAAAGTTATTTTCGAACAGAACGCAGAGAAGTTGTTGAAGCCTGCTTCGAACGGCAAGATGTACACTGGCGCGCTTGCCTTGGATCGGCTGGGTCCGAACTACAAAATCAAAACGTCTTTTCTTGCGTCTTCGAAACCGGATGTCGCGGGAAAGTTGATGTCCGATTTAATTATTTATGGACGTGGCGATCCGTCGTTCTCGCATCGGTTCAACAACGGCGATTACAAAAAAGCGATCGAACAACTTGCCGATGCCGTGGTGAAAGCAGGCATCAAAAATGTTCAGGGCGATTTAGTCGGTGACGAAAGTTTTTTTCGCGGAACACGATTCGGGGCCGGTTGGAGCGTTGATGATTTGCAGTATTATTATGGAGCAGAAATTTCCGCGTTGACCCTACAGGAAAACACGGTGGATTTAATTTTCAAACCAGGCCCCGCCGTTGGCCAACCAGTGAAAATTATTATTAAACCGAAAACGGGTTATCTCACCTTTGAAAATCGGACTCGGACGGTCGAAAAGGGCGGCAAACTTGGAGTCAATGTGTATAGGCCGTTAGATAGCAACGTGGTTTATCTGCATGGAACGTTGCCGTTGGGCGATGCAGGTGCAGAGGATGCAGTGGCCGTTTACAATGCGCCTCTTTGGTTTATTTCCACCTTGCGCGATGCCTTGTCGCGCCGCGGCGTCACGGTCTCCGGCAAATTGAAAACGGTCAACTGGTTGGATCGCGAGGTGAACCCGATTGATTTTTCAAAGCTGACGGAAGTTGCGGCGATCGAATCCAAACCGATGTCCGAAATTCTGAAGAACATGATGAAACCGTCGCAAAATTTATATGCGCATTTGCTGCTGCTACAGGTGGCGGAAAATGTTCGCACTGCCGAAAACAGGAACATGAATTCCGACGATCTCGGTCTCGTGGAGTTGAAAAAATTTTGCGCGGAAGCGGGCATCGAAAAAGGCGCGGTGCTCATGGAAGAAGGCTCGGGCCTTTCGCGTGGTTGTCTCGTGAAACCCGCTGCGTTGGTTCAACTTTTGAAATACATGCGCAAACATCGTTACGCCGAAATGTTTTACGATTCACTCCCGATTGCCGGAGTGGATGGAACCTTAAAAAGTCGTTTCAAAGGAACTGCCGCCGAAAAAAATCTACGCGCGAAAACAGGGACGATTCGTTAC
>JBKJOA010000114.1:0-4887 GCA_046593365.1 Limisphaerales bacterium | reverse complement strand
GGCGGGACGGTGACGAAGTTGGTGATCGTGTAGTCGATTTTAAAATCCTTCACCACGGCCATGTGCTGCATATTGCTCACGCCGGAATCTGTGGCAAGAACTGGTGGAACGTCACTGAGTGGGTTGTAAACCCGTGAATCGAAAACCAGCCCGTTCGAAAATATTTGCGAGGCGAGCACGACGTTTGTCAGGCGGTTGGTTAACGAAAAACTCAGCAACACCCGATCGTAACGTTCATTGCGACCCGCGTTGGTGTACTGATCGCCGCTTTGGTCGGCGGGCACAGGGCTGTCGCTCAAAAAAGTCTTGAACTTGATTATCGCGCCTTCTGTTTCGGAAAAAAGATTCATGTCGCCCGCGACGATGATCCAGGCGTTCGTGGGAAAACTGGTTGCAATGAGCGACGTGAGTTCGTTCGCCTCGGCGGTGCGGCGATTTTCATTGGTCGTGCCGCTGCTGGCTTTGAGGTGAACGCTGACGACGTAAAGATCATTCGTGCCCGGCAAATCAATCTGCGCCCAGGCAAATCCGCGGTCGTTCACGCCGGTGTCTGAATCCGTCCACGAACCGCTGGAAATCACTGGGTATCGACTGATGAGTCCGTTGGGAATCGAGTAGCCTGTTTCGCGAAAATAAGCAAAGTTCGTCCCGAACGTGCTGTCAATCATCGAGCGAATCGCCGTCGAGGTATTGATACCGAAACTATTGCTCACATTGAACTCCTGCATCGCGATGATATCGGGTTTAAGCCCTTTCAAGATATTAAGCCCCGCTGTTTCGTAACGTTGATTACCGCCACTCGTCAAATTCGAGGCTATTACGCGAATTGTCGTGTTCGTGGTCACGACCACCGGAGCCTGAGCGCGGGCCTCGTAATCGAGCAAAGAAAGCAAAGCCACGAGAAAAATTTCACGAAAAGAGTTCAGAATAGTAAAGCGCATGAATAATTGAAGACATCATACAGAACTTTTCGACCAAAACAAGAATGCGATTTACAGCGTGACGATGTTCGGCTCCATGTCATTATTTGTCCGTGACGACGACTGAAGCGGCTAAACTCTTAAAACGATTTCGCGCTGGAAAAGTTTCTGCGGAAAAAGTGTTGCGCGCCTTTCAAGCCGCACCCGTCGCCGAGCTCGGTTTTGCGGAAGTCGATACGCACCGCGCGCTGCGCAAAGGTTTTCCTGAGGTCATTTTTGCCGCTGGTAAAACGTCGGAACAGGTGGTGAATATTGCCGCCGAGATTTTATCCAACGAGCAGCGAATGTTGGTTACGCGGGTCACTCCTGAACAGGCGCGGGCCTTGCGGCGAAAATTTAAATCAGCGGTTCATCATCAAATGGCGCGTTGCGTCACGCTCGAAAAAAAGAAGCAATCCAAACGAGCGGGCACGATTGCCGTTTTATGCGCAGGCACCAGCGATTTGCCGGTTGCTGAGGAGGCGGCGGTGACCGCAGAAATCATGGGGAACCACGTCGAACGGATTTATGATGTCGGCGTCGCTGGATTGCATCGATTGCTGAGGCGCATCGAAACAATTCAGCAGGCGAATGTCATCATCGTCGTCGCTGGAATGGAAGGCGCTTTGCCCAGTGTTGTGGCGGGTTTGGTTTCCAAACCGGTGATTGCGGTGCCAACCAGCGTCGGTTACGGCGCGAGCTTTGGCGGAGTGGCCGCACTGCTTGGAATGTTGAACAGTTGCGGGAGCGGTGTCACCGTGGTGAACATTGATAACGGATTTGGAGCGGGCTATTCCGCGAGTCAAATCAACGCCCTGGCCAGCGGGCAGAATATTTAAAATGAAAACGCTTTACCTCGATATTTTTAGCGGCATTAGCGGCGATATGTTTCTGGGAGCGATGCTCGATCTCGGGGTTGATTTTCATCAGCTCGAAATGGAACTCGCCAAGCTGCATCTCGATGGTTTTCACTTGCACGTTTCCCGCCAGCAGAAATCACAAATTGAAGGGGTAAAATTTGACGTGCACCTGGCCCATCAGCATGACGCCAATCACGAACAGGGACACCGGCGTGATCAAGATCACGGGCATTCCCACGAGCACACTCATTCCGACGGAACTTCACATTCGCATGAACATTCTCATGGCAAAGCGCACACTCATGTTCACGAGCATCATCATCATGAACACGACGAGCACGAGCATTGTCATGAGCACGAACAAGGCAGGAATTTTTCTGAGATTAAAAACCTGATCGGGCACAGCTCACTTTCGGTTTGGGTCAAAGCGAAATCAATTGCTGTCTTTCAGCGAATCGCTGTCGCGGAAGGCAAAATTCATGGAATGCCTCCGGAGAAAGTTCACTTTCATGAAGTGGGTGCGGTTGATTCCATCGTTGACATCGTTGGAGCGTGCATCGCAGTGGAATTGCTTGGCAAGCCGCGCATTCAAGCCGGCCCAGTCATCGAAGGAACCGGTTGGATAAATTGTGCGCACGGTCGATTTCCCGTTCCGGCCCCGGCAACACTGGCGATTCTGGGCGAGCGCGGAATTCCCATCACTCAATGCGACGAACCCCACGAACTGATTACTCCCACGGGCGCGGCGTTACTGGCCGAACTCGTTGAAACTTTCGTCCCCATGCAAGGATTGATCGCCGGGCGAATCGGATTCGGTCTGGGCACGCGCGATAACAAAACGCGTCCCAATGTGCTTCGCGCCATTTTGGGTGAAACCGCTTCGTCTGCGTCCACGAACGATTGGGAAATGGATACGATCAGCGTTTTGGAAACCAATCTCGATGATGTCAGTGGAGAAATTCTAGGACATTTCGTCGAAAAAACATTAGCGGCTGGCGCGCTGGACGTTTTTCACACGTCGATTCAAATGAAGAAAAATCGCCCGGGAGTTTTACTGACAATTTTGTGTGCGCTTTCCGATGCAGATAAATTCAGCGAAATGATCCTGCGCGAAACCAGTGCGTTCGGCGTTCGGCGGTCCACCGTGGAACGACGCAAATTGCAACGCGAATTCGCCATAATAAATACTTCGCTCGGAGAAGTCACTTTGAAGATTGGCAAGTTAAACGGGAAAATTATCCAGACCACGCCAGAGTTTGAGTCGTGCAAAAAATTGGCCAACCAGAAGAACGTTTCGCTCAAAGAAATTTACAACGCGGTCGCGCAACAACGATCGTGATGCAGGAAAATTTCAGCAGACATTTTCATAACTCAATATTTTTCCACCGAATCGAGCGACAAATCCCATCACGTTTTTTCCTGCCCAAACCAAAATTGAATGGCTTGCCCTTCGGTCAATTCGGCGTCCCTTGAGATTGGAAACTTCCTCACTTTGAAAAATGAAAAACGGAATGAAGTTTTTCCAAAGTAAAATTGAGCATGGAAACCAACGCAGGCTTCAGTCATGTTTCAAATATGAAAGCGGTTCAACTCATGTCACACGGAGCGCCCGGAAAAATGGAACTGCGCGAGATTGCTGCGCCAAAACCCGGTGCCGACGACGTCGTAGTGCAAGTTGGCGCTTGTGGTTTGAACCGCCTCGATTTGTGGGCGGAAGAAGGGGCGTTGCCGGTTAAAATCGAATTGCCTCGCACGCTCGGAAGCGAAATAGCCGGCGAAGTGGCCTCGGTTGGGACAAACGTCTCTGGCTGGCGGGTGGGCGACCGCGTGGTGGTGCAATCGAATCTGTTTTGTGGCGAATGCGAGTATTGCATCCGTGGGGAAGAATCGATTTGCGTGCGCGGGCAACTCATGGGAGTGCAGCGCGACGGCGGTTTTGCCGAACAAGTTCTCGCGCCCGCATCGTCGCTGATTTTATTGCCCGACGCGGTCAGTTTTGAAACATCCGCCGCACTGAGTTTGGCTGCCAGCACAGCGATGCACATGCTGACGAGCCGCGCCAAAGTCAGTTCGGGCGATTGGGTCCTGGTCATTGGCGGGACAAGCGGTGTCGGTTCCGCAGCGATCCAGATTGCGAAACAGCTTGGCGCCTATGTCATCAGCACTGGTTCAACGGCTGCCAAGAGGGAATTTGCGTTGAAAATCGGTGCGGATCACGTCGTCGATTCCGCGGATCACGCCTGGCCCAGCGAGGTGCGGAAAATCACTGGAAAACGTGGGGTGGATCTTGTGATTGAGCATGTCGGCGGGAGTGTATTGCTCCAAGCCTTGGAATGTCTGGCGCGCGGCGGCACGATTGTGACCTGCGGTGCAACGGCGGGCCGCGAAGTCGGGATTCAACTCTGGCCGTTGTTTGTCAAAGAGCAAAGCATCGTGGGAAGCTACGGTCGCAACCGAGCTGATTTGCAAAATACATTGCTTTGGGCAGAGCAGGGGAAATTGAAACCCGTCATCAACAAAATATATAATTTGGGAGAGACAATGCAGGCCTTTGCGCAACTGCGCGAGCGGGCGGTGATGGGAAAAGTACTCGTCAAACCGTGAAGCAGGCGTGCTCACGGATATTTCTGGGAAATCAGTTGACGCACCGAATACCCATTTGTAAATTACGCAGCCTTTGGTATCCAAGGTAGCTCAATGGTAGAGCTCCGCACTGTTAATGCGGCTGTTGAAGGTTCGAGCCCTTCCCTTGGAGCCACTTCTTAAGTCGTTCAGAGAAATCCTTGAAAGAAAACGAAACAGCGAACAATCGTGACTACTCTGACACTTCTCTTTCACCAACCTGAAACTCCGATGCGCTTGTGATCGCCGACCAAGCCTATACACTTTGTTTGGTGGCTTCTGCTTCTTGTTCTCCGCCCGTCCGGTAATCTCGTTGAACTCCTCGCCAATCTTCTGCAACCCGGTTTGGGTGCTACACCATTTGTACTTTTGTACAGACCGGCATCAACGAGCTATCAGTCAAAGGTGTTGGGTATAGTAAGAATGAAAATGCAAACGCCAAAGAT
>JBKJOA010000027.1:0-14160 GCA_046593365.1 Limisphaerales bacterium | reverse complement strand
AGCAAGCACCTTGATAAATCCCAGCCTTCGTGCAAGCCCAATAAAACGCCCGCGCAAAATGCATCGCCCGCTCCGGCTGTGCCCGCAATGAATTTGGCGGAAAGATTCAAGGAAGATTGCCAGACGTCATCGCCCCGGCGGGTGCGAGCAAAACCGCCTTCCGGAAAATGGATCACTACGAGTTCGCGAACCCCTTGTTGGAGCAGCGCGCCCGCCGCATGACGCAACGCGACCGTATCGAGTTCTCCATCTGGACGGCGGATTTTAAAACCGGTCGTCTTGCCGGCTTCAATTTCGTTAAGAATGCAGTAGTCCACGTACTTCAAAGCAGGGTTCACGATTTTCGAAAACCGTTCGCTGTCTTCGCTGACCACATCAACGCTGGTTTTCATTCCAGCGTCTTGCGCGGCGGCAAGCAATCGCGCTGCTTTGGTCCCAAATTTTCCGTCGGTCTGGTCCAGTGAATCCAACAACAACAAGTAGCCCAGATGGAAAATCTGCGCCTTGATCCGTTTAAAATTCAAATCCTCGCCCTCCCAAAGTGCATTCGCGCCGCGATGATGGAAAAATGTCCGGCGTCCATTATCCTTCTCGGTCATGACGTCGGTGTAAGAAGTAGGTGCGTTGGGATTAACCCGAAGGTGCCGGGTATCAATTTTATTTTCGGAACAATCCTTCAAAATGTAACTGCCCAAATCATCTTTGCCGACGAATCCCGCCCCGAGCAACGGAAACGCCGCGCCGAGTCTCGCGAGATCGATCAACACATTGTAGGGCGAGCCGCCGGTCCCTTGAGATTGCCCGCGAATGTTTGCGAGTTGTTCGCGCTGAGGATAAATGTCGATCATTTTCACCTGATCAATGATCCAATTGCCGCCAGCGAGCAGGCCCGATCGGGTGGAAGTTTTCTTTTTCATGTGTTTTGATTCAACGTCGTAGGTTGCGACAAAGCTTTATCAACCCCAGTAGCATTGGCGAACAATCGCGAGTTTATCGAAGCGAATTTGAAAATCAAGGTTAGCAAAAAAACGCCTTGAATCACTCACCTTTGTTCTTCGGGGTTCTTAAAACTAAAAAACCATGACACAAAAGCTGCCTTTGTAGCTGCCCATGCAACGAGAACAAGTTCTATGGACCAAGTTCCCCGCATAAACAATTACAGGGCGCACTTCGCTTAAATACCAAGAATTACTTTCCATTATCGTTAATCACGATTAACTATTGCCCCATGCCAGAGCATGCTGGAGAAAGAATCTACAAAGGGATACCCGTTTCCGCTGGAGTTTGCCGCGGAAAAATCCTCGTGCTTGGAAAGACAGAATCATCCATTCCGCATTTTGAAGTTTCTGAAGAGCAGATCCCCCTTCAGACCAAACGGCTTGAGCAGGCGATCATAGAGACGCGCAAGCAACTCATGGAGGTGCAGCACAAAGTCAACAAAGGATTGGGCGCGGATGACGCCAGAATCTTCGAGACCCATTTACTAATGCTCGAAGATTTGACATTCCTTGATGAAGTCATTCGTCTGATCCACAAAGATAAGGTCAATGTTGAATTTGCGTTCCACCAGATAGCCGAACGGTATGCGAAGGCGCTCGGTGCCGCTGACGATGATTATCTCCGGGAGCGGGCGGCCGACATACGCGATTTCACTTCGCGCATTCTAAATAATCTAATCGGTCGCATTCCAACCATCGATCTTCACAAACTCGACGGGCCTTGCATCATCATTAGTGAGGATCTCGCCCCCTCCGCCACCGCCTTGTTGGATAAAAAAATGGTGCTTGGATTCGCCACGGATGTTGGAAGTAAAACCTCGCACACCGCGATCATGGCGCGTTCGTTGGAGATTCCGGCGGTGGTCGGCCTGCAACGCGCCAGCCATGAACTCAAAACGGGCGAATACGCTTTGCTGGACGGTTACAACGGCCAGATCATCATCAATCCCACTGACCAAACGCTCTTCGAATACGGCCAGTTGGTCCGCAAACAGGTCAATCTTCAGGAAAAATTGCGCGATGTTCACAGCCAGCCCGCTGTCACGCTCGATGGAGTGCGCGTGACGCTCTCGGCCAATATTGAACAAGCGGAAGATGCGGATTCCGTCAAGTTGTTTGGCGCAGAAGGGGTCGGTTTGTTTCGTACAGAATATTTGTTCCTTAATCGAACCGTGCTGCCGAATGAAGAAGAACAATACCTTGCCTACCGCCAAATTGCGGCGGCATTGAAACCACAACCGGTCATCATCCGTACGCTTGACCTGGGCGGTGATAAATTTTTGTCGCACCTGCAAATACCGCAAGAGATGAATCCATTTCTCGGCTGGCGCGCCATCCGGTTATGCTTGGAAGAGAAGGATATTTTTTGCGATCAACTACGCGCCATTTTACGCGCCAGCGTCGAGGGCAACATCAAAGTGATGTACCCAATGGTTTCCTGTTTGCAGGAACTCGAACAGGCCAACGCGCTTGTGGAAAAATGCAAAGAGGAATTGCGCGCCGAAAATATTCCATTCTGTAACGAACTCGAAATTGGCGTGATGGTTGAAATTCCGTCCGCAGCCCTGGCGGCCAATGCTTTTGCCAAGCGGGTGAAATTTTTTAGCATTGGCACCAACGATCTCATTCAATACACGCTTGCCGTCGATCGCTTGAATGAACGCATTGCCCATCTTTACGAACCAACGCATCCCTCCATTTTGAATCTCATTAAAATGACCGTGGACGCCGCGCATCGAAACGGCATCTGGGTTGGCGTCTGCGGTGAAATGGCGGGCGACCCCGTTCTTGCCCCGCTCCTGCTCGGCTTGGGCGTGGACGAATTGAGCGTCGCCCCACCGCTCGTTCCGTCGATTAAGTTTTTGATTCGCCGCCTCAAAATGGACGAGGCGAAAAAATTGGCAGATTTCGCCTTGAATTGTGAATCAGGTGGGGAAATTTTAAAACGTGCTCAGGCGTTGGCCAAAGATATCGCCCCGAGCTTGTTCGAAAAC
Organism: Limisphaerales bacterium; assembly: GCA_046593365.1. GTDB lineage: Bacteria > Verrucomicrobiota > Verrucomicrobiia > Limisphaerales > CANJXF01 > CANJXF01. Next base: position 11,168 of record JBKJOA010000027.1, on the reverse strand, counting down.
AAGGTTTAAGGTTGTTCACATAAATTATGAAAGTTTTGATTCTCGCCGCTGGTTACGCCACTCGTCTCTATCCGCTTACCCAAAATCAACCCAAGCCGCTTTTGGAGGTCGCGGGCAAGCCGATGATTGAATATGTGCTCGATAACATCGCGCCGATTGGCGGTATAGACTGCGTTTACGTTGTCACCAACGCAAAGTTCGCGGGGCATTTTCAAAAGTGGGCCGACGGCTATCGCGCGACCAAATCCCAGCTCAAATTTAAAATTATCAACGACGGTTCGACTGACGATTCCAATAAGCTTGGCGCGATTGGCGATCTTCATCTCGTAATCAAAGAGGAAAATTTGGATGACGATTTGATCGTCGTGGCGGGCGATAACCTTTTCAGCGAAAGCCTGGAAGGCTTCGGAAAAGTTTGCCGCGAAAAGAACGCACCCGTGCTCGGCGTTTACGATGTCGGCAGCCTTGAAGAAATTAAGAAATACAATTCCATCTCCATTGATGGCGACGGGCAGATTACTTTTTTCGAGGAAAAACCGAAAACCCCTGCCAGCACCATCACGGGTATTGCCCTTTATTATTATCCAAAATCAACGCTGCCCTTGATCAAACAATATATCGCGGAAGGAAATAACCCCGACCAGCCGGGGCGCCTGGTGCAATGGCTTTATCCCAGAACTCCGGTTTACACCTGGGTGGTTCCCGGCCTCTGGTTTGACATCGGTTCAAAAGAATCGCTGGAACAAGCCAACCGCATTTTCTCCAGTGGCGAAGTTCTGACGGCGGCCCACGCCCATCGCTGACCAGTCAAAGCTGCGCTTGAATTCAGGGAACGCTGTCCGCAGAATCTTCTGCAATGGTTACGGCCAATCTTCTCAAGCGCATTTTTCTTTTCTTCATTTTTCCGGCGATCACGATTTCCGCTGCGGACTTGCTTCCGCCCGGAAATCGTCCTCTGCCGCTCGGCGTTCACGCGCTGGTTGGAGGGAAGGTTGTCGTCAACCCTGGCCAAACGCTCGACTCCGCCACGATCCTCATTCGCGACGGATTGATCGAAGCAGTCGGAACGGATCTGGAAATTCCCGCCGATGCGCGCGTTTGGGAGATGAAAGGAATGACGGTCTATGCCGGTTTCATTGACCCGTATTTGAGCTTTGGTGCGAAGAGCGGCGCTTCATCCAATTCAAAACCGGGTTCGAATTTAACCATCGGAAAATTTTATGGCATTGTGGGAGCGGGCAATGACCCCGGTGGTTCCGGCCCGAGTTCGGATGTCGCGCAAGTCACGCCGGAACGTCGCGCCGCCGTGAGCTATTCGCCCGACGAGAAGACGATCGAGAAATTGCGCGAACTCGGTTTTACCTCGGGAAATCTGGTTTTCGAGAAAGGTGTTTTCCGCGGTACAACGGCGTTCGTCGCGCTTTCTGAAACGGACCCCAATCGCGCTTTGATCAAACCCGATGTTTTTCAACAGGTTGTTTTCGATACGGAAAATGGCCGGGAAAATAGCTATCCTGAATCGCTCATGGGCGTGATCGCCGTGGTTCGCCAAACTTTATTGGATGCGCAACATTACGCACTGGATGTCTCCAATTTTCAAAAGCAGAGCAACCGGCTGAGGCCTGAATTTAATCCTGCCCTCGAAGCATTGCGGGCAGCGAGCGAGGGTAAAATGCGCGTGCTGTTCGAGCCCGAAAGCGCCTTGATGGTTGACCGTGTCACTCGCATCGCGGAGGAGATGAAGCTGGATTTTTGCATCGTTTCCAGCGGACAAGAATGGCGTCGCCCGGAATTGGCGAAAGCGGCGAACGTTCCTTTTATTGTGCGTTTGGATTTTCCCGAACTCTCAAAACTGCCTGACGACGATGATTGGAATGATATTTCGCTCGACCAATTGCGAGCGTGGGATTGGGCACCGGATAACGCCTCGGTGCTTCGCCAGCAAAAAATCGAAATCGCCCTCACCACCGATGGTCTCACCGACAAGAAGAACTTCCGCAGGAACTTGAAAGGCGCGTTGGAGCGCGGGCTTGCCGAAGCGGACGCTCTGGCGGCATTGACCACTGTTCCTGCAAAAATCTGTGGCGTGGAGAAATTATTGGGGACCATTGAAGCCGGAAAACTAGCCAACCTCACTGTGGTGGATGGAAATTATTTTCAGCCAGAAACTCGGGTGCGCGAGGTCTGGGTCGATGGAAGAATTTATCGCGGCCAATTTGAAAAAAGGGACATCGCGAAGGAGAAAAAAGCGGATGAGGAAAAGAAGCAGCCATCGCCACGCATCGCGCGCCCGCCGCTCGAAGGACGTGGGCCAATCACCAACGCTCCCGATTTGTTGATCCGCAACGCGACGATTTGGACCAGCGGAGCAAAAGGTATTCTAACCAACTCCACGTTGGTCATTGCCAATGGGAAAATTTCCAATCTCGGCGCAAAAGTCGAAGTTGGCCCGAACACCTTTGTGATCGAGGGCGAGGGATTGCACATCACCCCTGGCTTGATTGATTGCCATAGCCACGCCGCGATTCTCGGCAACGTGAACGAATCGAGTTTGCCTTCCACCGCCATGGTGCGCATCGGCGATGTGATAAATTCCGAAACCGACAATCTTCACGAAGAACTCGCCGGCGGGTTGACCATTGCAAATCTGCTGCATGGCTCCGCGAATCCGATCGGCGGACAAAATTGCGTGATCAAATTACGCGACGGCGCAGCAGCGGAGGATTTGAAATTTGCGGATGCGCCTGCCGGAATCAAATTCGCACTGGGCGAAAATGTGAAGCAAGCCAACTGGGGCGATAAATACAAAACCCGTTTTCCGCAAACGCGCATGGGCGTGAAGACGTTTATCGAAAACCGATTTATTGCCGCACAGCAATATGCAAAGGATTGGGAAAAATTTAAAAAGTCCGGCGGACTCGCGCCCCGCCGCGATCTTGAACTGGAAGCCATCGATGAAATTATTCGCGGCCAACGGTTGATTCATTGTCATTCCTATCGGCAGGACGAAATCCTCATGATGATTCGTCTCATGGAAAGTTTCGGCGTGAAGATCGGAACATTTCAGCATGTTCTCGAAGGCTACAAAATCGCTGATGAAATTGCCGCCCACGGCGCCGGCGCGTCCACCTTTTCGGATTGGTGGGGTTACAAATTTGAAGTTTATGACGCCATTCCATTTAACGGCAGCCTCCTGCGCGAACGGGGAGTGCTGGTTTCGTTTAACTCCGATTCGCCCGACCTTGCCCGGCGACTTAATACCGAAGCAGCGAAAGCGGTAAAGTATGGCGGGATGCCCGAGCAGGAGGCGTTGAATCTGGTCACGATTAATCCGGCGAAACAACTGCACATCGACAAGCGCGTCGGCTCATTGGAGCCCGGCAAAGATGCTGATTTCGTGGTGTGGTCAAAGTCGCCGCTCGATTCCTCCACTGTCTGTTTGCAAACGTGGATCGATGGGAAAAAATATTTCGATCGCGAACTGGAAGCGGCGCGTGCGACCGCGTTGGAAAATGAACGCACCGCCCTGGTCGAAAAAGCTAAGAAGATTTTGAAAGGGAGCGGCGCCGACAAACCTGATGAAGGCGGCACGAAAAAGTTCTTCGACCGCGCCCTGGAACATTTGCACGACCACGATGAAAGGCATTGCGATGATGAATAGGATGCTGAAAAACGAAACCATCGAACAACGAACCTTGAACTCCGAACCTCGAATTTCGGAACAACTTCAACGTTGGATGTTCGGTGTTCGATGTTTGATGTTCTTCACTTGCGCCATAAGTCTCGCTGCTTCCGTTCACTGCGCGCACGCAGAAAAATTTTCTTTAAAAGACGCCATCGTTCACACCGTTTCCGGCGAGACGCTTTCTCCCGGAGAAGTGTTGATCGACGGCCCAAAAATCATTGAGGTGGGCGCAAAAGTTGATGGCAGCGGCGCAACCGTTCTCTCTTTGAAGGGCGAGCATCTTTATCCCGGCCTGATCGCTTTGGATACCGCGTTGGGCCTGAGCGAAATCAGCGGTGTGCGCTCGACCCGCGACAATGTCGAAGTCGGCGATTACACCCCCGACGTCCAGTCGTGGATCGCTGTGAATCCCGATTCGGAGTTGCTCCCGGTCACGCGTGCCAACGGCGTGACACACATCGAGCCTGCGCCGCAGGGCGGAATCGTTGCAGGCCAATCTGGCATTGTGGCGTTGAGCGGTTGGACTTCAGAGCAAATGGTAATCAAGAAACCAGCCGGGTTGCATGTTTATTGGCCCAGCATGGAACTTGACACGCGGCCCAAGGACAAATTCAAAGATAAATCCAAATGGAAATCACCCGAGGAACAAGCGAAAGAGCGGCTGGCTAAATTGCGCTCGTTAGAAGATTTTTTTGACGAAGCAAAGGCTTACGCAAAAGCGCTGAATGCTTCCAGGAAAAATGCAACGTCACCGCCTGAACGCAATCCTTCCTGGGAATCAATGCTCCCCTTTCTCATCGGTGAAGCGCCGATCATGCTCCACGCTGACGAACTCCGGCAAATCAAAGCCGCGTTGAAATGGGCTGAGACGAATCAATTAAAAATCGTTTTAGTAGGAGGACGCGACGCGTGGTTACTCGCGGATAAAATCGCTGCAGCGAAAGTGCCGGTGATTTATGAACATATCTTCGCCCAACCCGCCCGCGATGTGGATCGTTACGACGTAAACTTTCGAGCGCCCGAAGTTTTGCGCGCAGCAGGTGTGACGTTCGCTTTGGGAATGGGAGCGGACACGTTTGATGCCGGGCTTGTGAAAAATCTACCCTACACCGTCGCTCAAACCATGGCGTTCGGTTTGCCCGAAGCGGACGCGTTGAAAAGCATCACGCTCGTTCCCGCGCAATTAGTGGGGGTCGCGGACCGCCTTGGATCAATTGAAGCGGGAAAGGAAGCGACCTTTTTTGCCACGGACGGAAATATTTTCGACATTCGCTCGAAAGTGAAACGCGTCTGGATTGCCGGTAAAGAAATGAATCTTGAAACGCGCCACACGAGGCTCTACGAAAAATACAAAAACCGTCCGAAAGGGAATTAGGAGATGCGGTGTTCTTGAGGCAACTTGTCCACTCCCACGTCGCTTTGGCCGTTTTCTCGGTAACCATGAATAGTAGCCTTTGTCGGCCACAACTTCCATCGTCTCAACGACAACTCACGAAAAAAAACTTGATTGGTTGGACTCTCCCTCTGGATTTAAAATTTCTTTTTTCCACCCGTTCTCATTGTAGCAGTGTCGTGATCTGGCAATTCAACGTGTTCCGAGCTGATGGCCACTCCGCGTTCCTCCGTAATCGCCAGGAAAGCGACTAGCGGACGCGAGGATGGTAACTTTGCACTGACTTCCCGACCTTGGACTTGAGCCGGAATCGTCTCCCAAGTGCGTTTCTGCCACGGGCCAGAATTAGTGGTGTAACAGAGCGAGGCGTCTTTCGGGGTGATGGCGCGATCCAGTTCTGTCGTGAGCCGCCCACCCGTAACGACCAGCCTACCGACTCGAACGAGCGACGGTTTGCCAGCCAGCACGCTATCCACAAACGCGTCCACTTCCGGGAACGTCCAGATATGTCCGTGCGGACGGTTCACCGATACTGAGACATGACGCCACTTCGTCGGCACGAGCCGATAGGACTTCTGGTAACTATCCAGCGGATAAGCGAAATCAGTCGTCCCGTTCACGAACAGAATGGGGTGCCGCACATTTCCGAGATACTGGCTTGGGTCAAACAGTTGCAGCCAGAGAGTGCGCGCTCCCGGCGTTAACGCGGCCAACGACTTGTCGGACCAATGACTATTCTCACCGAGAAACCCACAGCCATACACGGGCACTGCTACTTTAAAACGCGGATCAATCCCCGCCACGATGCAGGTCAGGTAACCGCCCCAACTGATCCCGGTAATGCCAATGCGTTCCGGGTTCACGTTCGGCAACGAACGTAGCAACGAATTCGCTCGCACCACTGCCGAGACAGCGTGATAAGTCCACATTTCGTGCGCGTCAGCTTCCGTAAAATTATGGAACTTCGTCCCGTCCGCTTGATCAGGTCCGCCGTCAGGCAGGCGACCACTCACGCCGTTTCCGGCGAGATCCATCGCCAGCGCCACATAACCTTGCCTGGCCCAATGCTCCGCCCACTCCTTGAACGCTTTCCCACCTCCGCCGTGCACCAGAACCATCGCTGGAAGCCGCCCGTTCGTTTGAGTCGCAGGTCTCCCCAAATAGGCGAACACCCGCGTCGGTTTCCCGCTGAACGGTTCTCCTTCGTAAAACAACTCCTGCACCAAACCATTGGTCGCGCCCCATGTGACTGCGGGCGGTTTCGACAATGACTTCATGTCCCACGGCCCGGTCTGGCGCGTAACGGGAAAAGTGGCGCAACTGGCGATGAGCATCGAGAGAACCACCAGACCGCCCCACCATCGGGTTGCGTGCCGTAACAAGGAATGACAACGACGTGAGTTGAAAACGTCGGGAGCCGTCCTGTGCAGAAAAGTAAATTGCATGTCGAACAATGTTCACTCGCACGCAAACCGTCAATCCCGTCGGGGCATCTGCTTAGAAATGTTTACGCAACAGAACAATGACAGTCGCTTTCCGTCCATTCACCAATCGCCCAAAAACGTTTGGCTTGTTTGCCATCCAGTTTGCTCTGCTCCAATTCGCTGAATCCTTTGCGCCGCGCACCATCGGTTCGACTGCGATAAAATTGACGAGGTCATACGCGCCGTTGGTGAGAATGGGAAAGCCGATCCGAATCAATCGCGCGGTTCGCCGCGAGGCCGAAACCCGCCCGGCCACACCCCCAAAGCAATCCGCCGCGCACACCCCAAACCGGCTGGTTGGTGTTGATGCCGGGACGAACCCAATCCACGGCGCGCGAAATTTCTGGCAGAGGCAAAAATGCGATGAGGCAAAGCCAACGAAATTTCATTGCGAGCGACGATAACGAGAATTTTGAAAGCAAACCAGCGCAGTAAATTCACCAACGCAAATCGCGATTTGAAAAACCTCCTCTCCCTAACCCTCTCCTCCGCTCCGAGCGGAAGAGAGGGAAAAACGCCGCACGTTGGGTCGAATTGAAATCTTCCCCACAAATCAAGCGCGTGAATTCTTCTCCCTCTCCTCGTCGGACGAGGAGAGGGCCGGGGAGAGGAGTCAACTGCTATTCAGATTTCCCGATTAATTCCGTACCAGTTGTTACAGCAGTCATTTCAATCCATGCAGTTCCCATCATCATCTTGTAGTGGGCTGAGTGTTCCGTTTTTTCAAAAATATTCCTGAATACGGAAAGATAAGTTTCCACCATGCCATCATCAATGGACACGAAGAGATCATCATGTGCGAAATGAGAACCATCATTGACCCAAGAGAACAGAGATTTACAAATCAACTTCTCCTTTCCTTCGAACTTTGCGCAAATGTCGTCGGGATTGATGTTGCCGAGAATCTTGAAGTAATTCTCCAAAATTCTTCTTAATGTGTTTTGAATTGTAAGATTGGATTTGTTGGGTGTTCGAACCTCAGCCCATAAAAGGTCGTACGAAGTTTTGACCGGATTCGAAGTGTGCTTTTGAACGATTGAAAACTGGCCCGGCTTTTTTACGACCCAAAACGTTTCTTCAGCCATGACTCCATCGCTTCGTTTTGGGTTAAAGGTCACCTCCTTGTGAAAATAGACATTGTGGGTCAAGACAAAGACTTGCTTGATGTGCCCAACGCCATTACGCACTTCATCAAAAACGCCTTTAATCAAGTTGCTAACAATAAACAGAACATCGCTGTCGAGACTGGACACCGGGTCATCAAAAACGACGACGCGGTCAGTTGTCATACCCGTCTCTGTTTCGCTGCCTTTTAGCAGGTGGTAAAAATAGAGGAATGTAATGAACGTCTTTTCACCTTCACTCAGGGTTTCTTTTGCAGCCGTTCCGTCAGCGCGCACAATTTTGTAATAGCTCGCCTTCTCTGATTTTGCCAACGAGAACCCGCGAAAACCAAATGATTTTAGCAGCGAGTTAATCGCATCAATTGTTGGCTGGATGCTTGTCGTGTTTTTCTCAAGGGCTCGGATTTCAGTCTGCTTTTTGCGCTTGTCTTCTTCCGCCTGCTTAATTTTTGTGTTCAACGCGGTAATTGCTTTAGTTTTTCCATCCTTTTTTGAGGAGTAGGCGGCGAGTTGAGCCTTAATTTCATTTTCCAGCAAAAATTTCCATACTTCGTTGGTCAGAGTTCGCCGTTCCTGCGTGAGATTTGAAGCCATTGTATTGTGTTCCTGAATCGCTTCGTTTGCGGCAGTAACAACATTCTTGGCTGCATTAAGTACATTAGCCAAGGATTCAAGGTCGATACTCTGGCTAGACTCACGCTGCTTCTTTTCAATCTGCTGGATATTGAGACGAGCGTTTGAATCAAAAAGGTCTTTTTCGGATTTGAGCTTTTCAGCGTCGAGAAATTTTGACGGCACGTTCAGCATTGCCTGAATGGTTTGCTGTAAGCGTTGGCTTTCAGTCTTGTAATCGGTCAAAAGCGAATCGATCGCTTTGGTATCCTTTTCAAACTGCTCATCAAAATACTCGTTTAGACTCTTCGTGAGGGATTCAGGAGTTGTTTGCTGGCAAAATGGGCAAGAGCCATCGTTGACCGCGTAAAAAACTCGGCCTTCCTTGACCCAGTCGCTGTTGCCGAGTTTTTGAATCATTGCGGCAATATCAACATCCGTTTTGCCGATAATCTTTTTCTTGAGGATTGAGTTCGATTCGCACGCTAACAATTTTGAGAAGTCCAATTCTGGAAACAGTGCCGCCTTTTCCGGTGTTTCGCCAAAAATGCTCTCTGCCTTTTTCTCCAAATCCGTAAGTGGCTTTAAGTCGGCTTTGTTCGTTTTCGCCTCGGTTAGAATTCGGTCTTTGAAATCACGTTTCTTGCCTCTCACACCCGTAAACGCCCCTTGCAATTTCTCATCATGCTTCTGTTTTAGCACCCAGCATTGTTCGTCGAATTCATTTTCTAGCGCAGCCAACTCGCCTTTGATTCCACCTTTTTCATCTTCACCCTGAAGCGTTTCCGTGAAGGTTTTGATGTCGTTCACGAAGCCGTCCAATTCTGTTTTCGTGGCTGTAATCTTATCTAAAGTCGCTTTGTCTTTCTCTCCAAGGGTGAAAATCCCCTTCAAGTCCACCGTTTGGCCAAAATTGCGGTCAATGAAATCGCGGTTGTAAACCAGAGTTTGAAGTTTTATTCCGCCTCGCCACATGATTTTACAAAATGGAAAACGTGTCTCATCCGCAATGACTCTTGAAACAGTTGTCTTTCCTGTTCCGTTTCCTCCATAGGTGAAATTGAATCTTGAGAATCCAACAAGAGTTTCCGGCACATCTCCATAACTCGCCGCACTTTGAATTTGTATGCTCTCGATCATGGTTAAATGTCTCCGGTTAGAATTGTTTGAATGTTTAGCGAGTCTGTATCAAGCGGACGCAAGCGACAAGCGCGGGAATATATGACTCCTCGTCTGACGAGGAGAGGGAGAAGGAAAAAATTCGCGCGTCTGATTTGTGCAGAAAATTTTAATTCAGATTCGATGCGTGGTATTTTCCCTCTCTTCCGCTCTGAGCGGAGGAGAGGGTTAGGGAGAGGAGGTTTTTCCCAACCCCTCTCTCCGGCTCTCTCCCCGCTCATGCTTCGCGGGGAGAGAGTGTGTTTGTTTGCTTGTTTTTCGCCGGTCGGTTTTTACGCTGCGTTGCATGAACCCGACTGCGAACGCACGTCGATTGCGCCGCGAGCAAACTGAGGAGGAAAAGTATTTGTGGCGCGCGTTGCGCGCCGGGCGCTTTGCCGGATTCAAATTCCGCCGACAACATGCTAACGGGAAATATTTCCTGGATTTCTATTGTCCCGCCGCAAAGTTGTCGATTGAGCTTGATGGTTTTCATCACGGCTTGCCGGAACAGATTCAACGCGATGAAGAACGCGAAAGATTTCTCGCGACTGAAGGAATTGAAGAGATGCGCTTTTGGAATCATCAGTGGCAAAAGAATCGCGACGGTGTGTTGCTGGAAATCTGGAACGCATTGCATCGGCGAACGGGTTGCATAGCGGTCATGCGAAAGGTGCAGAATCATCGTTATGTTCCACCGAAGGTTGAGCAGTTGATTGAAGGGCGGCGAAAACCAGATTGAAGAAAACTCCTCTCCCCAGCCCTCTCCTCATCCGATGAGTAGAGGGAGAAGAAATTTTTCGGATGCGATGACGCGTCCCTACCGGGATTTGCCAGCCCGAAAACCAATCAGCCGACGGCCTTCGGGATAGGCCCAGCTTGAGGTTTCATCCAGTTGGCGCAACGCGGATAAAATCATCTGGATGTCTTCGCCGTGTAGTTGTTGTTTGGTTCCAGTTCCACAAGTTTGCGGGCGAGTTCCGTCAACGCGGATTGAGGATGTCTGCTTTGTCCAAACCTTGACTTCGGCCACGGTTCGCAAGATGGCGTTAAGCGTGCCGATGCGCAGCGGATTATGGTCGGGAATTGCGAGACGGTGATGACGCGGGGAATCCGTTTCGAGAATCACAGGCTGCCTTCCTGATTCACCCGCCGGTAGCCGTGATGGTTACAAAGCAACTTGATCAATTCCGCACCGCTCAAATCCCGCGGCAGTTTCATGCGCCGGTCAGTAGTTCGTCCCGCACGAGATGCAGACGGACGGCAGCGGGCTTGGTCTGGTCAAAGAAAAAAGCGGAGACCGCTTCACGGACATTCGCGCGCAATTCTTCCCAAGTGTTGCCTTGTGTGAAAATGTCGTGCGAAAGACATTCGGCCACGTAGCCGCCGTCATTTTCCTGCGTCACTGTGAGGACGATTTCCATGCGGTGACTATCGCCAAAAAATGGCTCGAAAACAAGCTGCGAAATGACACGCCCGCATTGAATTCAATATTGGGACGCGGTGGAACGCGATCCCTACCGGGATTTGCCAGCGCGAAACCCAATCAGCCCACGGCCTTCGGGATACGCCCAGTTTGAAGTTTCATCCAGTTGGCGCAGCGCGGCTAAAATCATCTGGATGTCTTCGCCGTGCAGTTGTTGGTTGCATTCCAGTTCGGCCAGTTTGCGGGCGAGTTCCGTGTAGCGCCCCGATTCGCGCCGCAACGTCAC
>JBKJOA010000019.1:0-10856 GCA_046593365.1 Limisphaerales bacterium | reverse complement strand
GGCCCGCAGATGCCAACGGGATTGTCCGACGTCGCTTGTTTCCACGCGGAAATATATTCGAGCGCTTCGGCGCAATAGAAATCTTCCAGCGTGTCGTAGAAAACCACTTTGAAACCGGGTCGCGAAAGTTTGAGCAGTTTTTCAGGGGTAAGTTTTGCGGCTTCTTTGACGATGTCGCTGTCGAGTGTGGTGTAATCCCACCAATCCGGAGCGATGGAGCTGAGTTTGCGTGACATGGGTTGATTCTGCGAATACGCGGACAAAAATCAAAAAGTTTTCTGCATTTTTTATTTTCAACCGTTGCCATGAATATCCCAAAAACACCTTGAAAATTTTATTTGTATTTTTTCGGCAAAAGACAAGACTCGTCACCGTTCACCACTTATTTTATGGAACTAAAAGTCTTGTGCGATTGTGGGCAGAAATATGCGTTTGACGTGGAACCGACTTCCAACCAGATGCCCTTCACTGTTAATTGCCCCACTTGCGGGAGAGACGGGACCAGCACCGCCAACACCCTTCTAGTGCAGGCGAACCCAGCGCCAGGCACCCAACCAAGAACTGTCGGGCCAGTGCGTGTGACGATTTCGCCGAAAGCTGCGCAACCGACCGTTTTTGTTGAATCGGCACCACCACCGCCCCCAGCGCCGATGGCTCAGGAAATCCGTCTTGGCCCGGCGCAACGGGATTGGGAAAAAGCAGATACAACCGTCGTCCACAGTATGGGTTTGGGCGTTCTGGGCGCGATCCTCGGCGCGACCCTCGGCGTTGCCTTGATGTTTGGATTTGCTGAATTTGTTGGATTTGTTTTTCCGTTGATGGGGCTGGCCATCGGAGCGTTGACTGGATTTGGCGCGCGCTTGCTCTACAAAGGAACTGATCTAACTGTGGGCGTAATCGCAGGAATCATTGCGCTGTTTGCGACAGGTGGGACTCTTCTAATTCTGTTTGGACTTTTTGCGATTATCAATGTGATCTCACTCATGGTCAGTGTCAGCATCGCGTATAAGATAGCGGGCTGATTATCTGGTTGGGCCTCTACAAAAGCGACTAACTCGTATTCCGTGTTCGCACCGTTCATGGCCCTACTTAAGTCTCACCCTGCGGTTTTCACACCTAACAGCGCTTTCGCATGTCGCCGCGCTACGTCGCTTTGTCCACCAAACATACGGGCGAGTTCCGTCACACGTTCTGATTTTTCCAAAAGAACAATTTTTGAAATCGTTCGCCCATCAATGATTTCCTTGCTGACGAGGTAATGGGCCGAGGCGCTCGCGGCGACGGCGGGTAAATGCGTGATGCAAAGGACCTGATGCTGCCCGGCGATCTGGCGCATTTTTTCCCCCACCACGCCCGCGGTTTGCCCGCCTACGTTTGAGTCGATTTCATCAAAAACGAGAACGGGTATTTCGTCCTGCAACGCGAGCGCCGTTTTTAGCGCCAGCATTACACGCGACATTTCGCCGGAGGACGCAATGGCCCTCAGTGGCCGCGCTGGCTCCCCGACGTTTGGCGCAAATTGAAATTCGATTGTGTCCAATCCGCTGTGGAGCAACGGGGTGGAGAAAACCTCGTTTTCGGTGTGAATTGAAATGTCGAAGTGACATTGATTAAAGCCGAGGTCATTGAGCTGCTTCACCACCGCCTGGTTGAGTTTTGGAATAAATTTACGTCGCGCACTCGAAAGTTCCTGACCCACTTTGCGCAGTTCAATTTCCACTTTCTTCAAAGCTTCGTTCAATCTCGTTAACTCCGCGTCGCGCTGCTCGAGAGCTTGCAATCTGGTTTGCGCTTCTTCGCCGAACGCAATGACTTCCTCCAGGTTTCGCCCATATTTGCGCTTCAACGACTGAATCAAATTGAGCCGCTCTTCGAGTTCACCCAGTCGTTCGGGATTGAGATCAAGGCGATCGGCGTAATGCGAAAGATCCGTTTGCACATCCCGAATCGCAGCGACGGCTTGCTCGTGCATGGAAAGCAAACAGGAAATCGCGGGATCAATTCGCTGCAATTCCTGAATGGTTCGACCGAGCTGACCCGCCTGGACGAGCAAGGAATTTTCGTCTTCGCTTAGTTGAGCGAGGGCTGTCTGGCTCAATTCAACCAGTTTGGCGGCATTGCTGGCTCGCGTGTAGGCTTGTTGCAGTTCGGTATCTTCGTCCCCCTGCAACTTGGCCGAGAAAATTTCACGCACTTGAAATCGGAGCAGATCGAGTTGTTGCGAGTAGGTTTTCTCATCGACAATCAGGCCGGCCTTTTCGGCTTCGAGGGCGGAGCGGCCCTGCACCAATGAAGCAAAATCGGAGCGCAATTTTTCCAGTTCGCCAAACGCGTCAAGAATGGAAAGTTGCCTGGCCGGATGGAGGAGGGATTGGTGATCGTGAGGGCCGTGCATATCCACGAGCCATTCGCCAAGGCTCCCGAGCACGTTCAGTGTGGTCGGAGACCCGTTCACGAACTGGCGATTCGTTCCGTTGGTGGAAAAGCTTCGCTTCAACACAAGCTGGTCTTCTTCGCAAAGTTCCAAACCATTCTCCTGTAGAAAAGATTTAAGCGGCGCGCGCATTTTATTCGCATCAAAAACGGCTTCAACAGAGCAAAGATCGCTACCTGCGCGGATGAGTGTCCGGTCTGCACGTTCGCCGAGCACCAGATTCAACGCGCCAATAATAATTGATTTGCCCGCGCCGGTTTCGCCGGTGATGGCGTTGAAACCAGCCTGTAGTTCGAGCGTGAGGTCTGTTACCAGGGCTAAATTTTTTATGCGCAGCGTGGTTAACATTTCTAAAGTTCGTTCGCGCCAATTTTGGGGGCTGTGTTACCGTTCGGCAAAAGATTTTTGACAGAATTAACGAAATTTACTGAATCAAGGACGACGAAGAAAAACACTTCTAATCTTTTTCCCTCAAAAATTTTGAGAATCCTGTTCATTTTGTCTTCCCTGTAGAATTCGTCTCCTGAATGGAAACGCAGAGGAATTTAAACAGGGATAAATAGGGATGAACAGGCTGATTTAAAAATTGCCTGCACTCCACAGCGTAGCGGCGTCTCGGCAGAGCGCCGTTTCCTTCCCATTTCACGATTCGCGGCGCTCTGCCGAGACTACGATCCAAAAACTTCGCAGAGGTCTCGTTCCTGCACTCCGCGTCTTCGCGCCTCCGCAGTTACCTTTCAGCAATCGAGACTCCATCACGCCATTGGAAAAGAATGAAAGCTCGAATCCAAAGTCAGTAAATCTGCTCCCTACGAATGGAGAAAAGTTGGAACCGCATGACCACGCGCATTCAACCGAGACTGGCAAGATAGGACGTCTTGACAAGGCTAAAATGAAAATTTAGGGTCAAATCCATAAACTGGGATAGGCGACAATTTTGTCGATTAAAATAATATTAGGTGTCTTCCTTTATGCACCTCTATCATATGACGGAAAACTCAACTCGGAACTGGCCTTTAAAGGGCGCTCTAGCGGTCACGTTGATTGAGTTGCTTTTTGTTATCGCCATCATCGGCATTCTAGCTGCACTTTTGCTGACAGCTATTTCCCGGTCTAAGCAAAAGGCACTACAAATTGCATGTGTTAGCAATTTACACCAAGTGGGAATCGAATTGCAGAGTTTTCTGGCAAATAGCCACACTTATCCATCGTTCTTTAGCCCCCTCAAAAGCGAGTATCCGGGCTATTGGTATCACCAAATCCAAGAGCGGGGTTCTAAGGATGCCATTTCGGATGGGCTTTTCCATGTAAACTTAAAAGGCGTATGGCATTGCCCGGCGAACGACACCTCCCCTTTTAGTTATGGTTACAATACTAGCGGTGTTCGTTTTCAGTGGGGGCCAACCAATTCACTTGGATTGCAACGTTCCTTTCCGCATGATTCTGATTATTCGCAGATAGCCCCTATTAGAGAATCCGAAGTGACGGCTCCAGCGGAAATGATGGCAATCGGAGACACTCTTGGTGGAGCGCTTACATTTGACCGCTTGGATGGAAACGCAACCGCAAGACATCAGGGCAAAGACAACGTTCTGTTTTGCGACGGTCATGTCGAATCTCCAACAATTGATTTTCTGTTCGTAAACAGCAGTGATGCAGCCTTGGTTCGATGGAATCGCGACCACCAATCGCATCGAGATCAGTTGCCATGACACCTAACAAAATCACTGAAGCGAAAGTGGTGGGCGCCTGCAGTTTAATGCGTTTGGTTGCTTTGCAATTTTCTACCTGCCGCGCGGAGTTTACTGCCACTTCGCTCAGTTCTGACATTGAGATGGCGCAATAATGTAGCGGGCAGTTCGATTCGGTTGTCGTTGTTTCACGATTTTTCTTTTCGGACACTGCGCAATGGACTGAAGGGTTGGCAGGGTGTTACACTTCGCAAAAGATTTTGACAGGATTAACAAAATTGACTGAATTAAGGCGGTCGGAGAAAAGCGCGTCCGGCCTTTTTTTCCTCAGAAATTCTAAGAGTTTGTTGCCTAACTAAAGCATGTCGTTTTCCTTCACCTTTCTCGGCTCGGGCACGTCGCAAGGCGTTCCCATCATCGGCAAAGAATATCCTCCTGCGTTTCTGGCCAACCCAAAAAATCATCGCACCCGCCCATCGATTTACGTCGCGACGGACGCGGTGAAATTTGTGGTGGATACGACGCCAGAATTTCGCGTGCAGGTTTTGCGCGAAAATATTCGCTGGCTCGACGCGGTCCTTTTTACTCATTCACATGCCGACCACATCATGGGTCTCGATGATTGCCGCCGCTTTTGTGATTTGCTCGGCGGCAAAGCGTTGCCGGTTTATGCCAATGCGGCGACCATGACTGACTTGAAACGTGTTTTTGCCTATGCATTTCAAGGGGGACCGATTCCAAAAGGTTATTTTATTCCCGACCCGAAAATTGTTTCCGGACCGTTTCAACTGGGTGATTTGCTCGTCACACCGTTTCTTTTGCCACATGGCCAAATTGAAACAAACGGCTATTTATTTACGCAAGAAGGACGAAAACGCCTTGCCTACCTCAGCGATTGCAAAGAAGTTCCGGGCGACGCCATCGAGCAGATGCGCGGAGTTGAAGTGGTCGTGCTGGATGCGCTGCGGCGTGATCCGCACCCCACGCACATGTGCCTGGACGAAGCCCTCACGACGGCGCGTCGGATCGCGGCAGGAAAAACTTTTTTAACGCACCTCACGCACGATTACGATCACGACCTTGCGCAAGTGGAGTTGCCTGACACAGTTGAATTGGCCTATGACGGTTTGTCGGTTAAAATCGATGGGGATTAAAGAGCTTATGAAAATTATTTTCTGTTTCAGCATTTTTTTGACGGCGGGATTTTCTATTGCGGTGGCAAGAGAATCAGGCGAGTCCGTCGTGGTCGTCTATAATTCCAAGATGCCGGGATCGAAGGACGTGGCGCAACATTACGCCGAGCGCCGAAATGTGCCGGTCAAACAAATCATCGGCCTGGATCTTCCGACCAGCGAAACCATGAGCCGGGCCGAATATCGAACGCAACTCGAGAAGCCGCTGCTGAAATATCTCGAAAACAAAAAGTTGTTTCTATTTCGCTCTGATTTGCAATCGGTCACGAACGACAAAAAGGGTGCGGTGCCATGGAAGCTTGTTGAGTCAAAAATACGATACGCCGTGCTGTGCTATGGCGTTCCCTCCCGCATCACCCGCGATTCCGCTTTGTCCGAGCCGGACTCCGACAAGCTCAAATTGGAACTGCGCCGCAACGAAGCATCGGTCGATTCTGAATTGGCGTTGCTCCCGCTCAACGATCCTAAACGCATGTTGTCTGGACCTGCGTCAAACCCGTTTTATGGCGCAACTAATGGAGCCGCGATCCATCCGACCAACGGCATCTTGATGGTGGCGCGTTTGGACGGGCCGAGTGCCCCGATTGCGCGTGGCCTGGTGGACAAGGCGATTGAAGCGGAAAAAAATGGACTCTGGGGACGCGCTTACTTTGATTTGCGCGGGGTCACGAACGAATACAAACTCGGCGACGATTGGATTCGCAATGCCGCCGAGGCGACTCGCCGTTTTGGTTTTGAAACAATCGTGGATGAAAAACCGGAAACGTTTTCCACAAATTTTCCGATGAGCGAAATTTCCCTTTATGCAGGCTGGTACGACGGAAATGTTTCCGGGCCGTTTGCCAGTGCCAAAGTGGAATGGATGCCCGGCGCGTTCGCCTATCATCTGCATTCGTTCAGCGCCGCGACGTTGCGGAGCGCCACCCAGAATTGGGTCGGCCCACTTTTGGCCAGCGGTGTCACGGCAACGATGGGCGCAGTGGACGAGCCGTATCTCATTGGCACGCCGGATCTGGGGGTGTTTTTTTCGCGCTGGCTGATGCTTGGTTTTAGTTATGGCGAAGCGGCCTACGCTTCTCAAGGGGTGCTCTCCTGGCAAACCACCGTGATTGGAGATCCCCTCTACCGTCCGTTTGTGAGACCGCCAAAGGAGCTGCATGAAGACTTGCAAAAACGCGGGAGCAAGTTGGTGGAATGGTCGCACCTCCGCGTGGTTGATTTGAATATCGTTCAAGGGTTTCCACTGGCTGAAGTGGTTGCCTATCTTGAAGCCCAGCCGATTACAAAAACCAGCGCAACCCTCACCGAAAAACTCGGCGATCTCTATTGGGCACAAGGCAAACCGGCTTCCGCCAACAGCGCTTACAAAGACGCTTTGAAAATGGATTTAACTACACAACACAAAGCGCGATTGGAAAAATATGTTGCGGACACGGCCGAGGCTGCGGCGAAATCGAACGAGAAGAAATGAGGCGAGTCGTTGCTTGCCGCGTTGGGTTTCGAGCGTTAGAGTTCGCGCATGAAAGCGATTTCCATTGGCGAGGCGAAAGGCAAGCTCGGCCAACTCATCGAAGCGGCTTGTCGCGGAGAACTAATCGTGCTGACCGACGGCGACAAGCAAGTGGCGCTCGAACCGAATGTGAATCTGGACGAAGACAGCCCCGAGTTGGAAGCCGAATTATTAAAGGCTGCTGCTGGACCGTTCACCGCCTATTCGTCAGAAGAAATGCGCGCGGCGTGTGAGCGGGTGGTTCGGGAAAAGCGGGGATGAAGCTGGCGGTTAAAAAAGCTCCCGCCTTCGAGTCGGATGTCACTGGACAGTTTGGTTGGTATCTGGAAAAGGGTGGGGAAACATTGGCGTGGCGGTTTTTTGCTGCCGTTGAGTTGACGCTCGCGAAACTTTCTCAACAACCGGACTTGGGGCGTATCCGCCATTTCCGCAATCCACTTTTGCATGGACTGCGATCTTTCAGAATCGAACTTCCTTTTGATCGCTTAATTATTTTTTATCGTTCATCGGAGAACGGTCTTCAAGCTTGGCGTTTAATGCACGGTGCTCGAGATTTGCCGCGCAGGTTGGTTGAAGTGGTGCCTTGAAATTCGAAGTCAAGCCGTTGGAATGCGCGCGTTTGGGAAAGTTTGTGGCGAACACGGCGGAAGCTGCGGCGAAATCGAGCGAGAAGTAATAAAACGGAACGACTGGTGATGAATAGTCATCTCTGATTCGTTTATTTTTTGGAAATTTAGACCTGTCACCCTGCATGTTGATCCGGCTTGTAGAAACATCTGGATGGCTGAAAGCGCGTTGTCGCAAATTTCATGGCAGCTTGATCCGATTGGTGGTGAATGGGGAATTCCGAATTATTTCCGAACGCAATAGTGCGCTGCTGACTTGTCGAACGCTTCCGTCCACCAAAGCGATGTCTCCCTGTTTGATGTGTATTTCTTTGGTGAAACGAACGTTTTGTTTTTTGGTCAGCCGAAGCATTCCATCGACCGGCTTCACGCCGTTTTCGATGTTCCTGTCACCCGCCAAAATTGCATTCGTCAGAGTTTGATTTGCATCCAATCCAACGAAGTAACTGATATTCCTGTCGTTCAAACTCGAAAAGTCTTTCGCGTAATTCCGTTTGGCGTCGGAAGGACAAGCAACAACTTTTGGGGTGCCGAGTTCGTTTGAAAGTGATTGGAAGTATTTATAAACCGGCGTGGCTTCGAGAACCAACGGTTCAATGTTTGTGGATATGTTCATCGGGTATTTTTCATTGTTGTCACCGGCGTAGAGTCGGAACGAAAGGCTCACTTGTTTCAAGCTGTTAACACAGGTGATCCGATTCGCGCTATTTGACACTCGGGCCATGGGAAAAACGAGTAATATAAGGATTCCGAGCACAACCAATACAACCAACACTTCCACCCAAGTCAAACCGACTTTGTCTTTGTTCCCGATGCAAGTTTTCATAAGTATGATTCCCTTCCGATTGGCTGAATGCTTTTCCATAGCAGCCACAATGCCAGCCAGTTTGTCCAGCAAACAGCCGCTTCACCCAGATCGGTCGCGTGATTTTCCCGCAATCTAAGTGAACCTCACGCATAGATTCGCTAAAGCGCGGCTGTGTCCACAGGATCAGCCGCAGCACGATGTTAATGCAATGCGCTCCCCATCTTCGTTCTCTATGGCGTTTAACTTCGGATTTCGGGGTAAGAGCGACTCGGCGCGCTAACTTCTTGTTTGCAGCCTATTTCAATATTAGGCGTTGCGGATGTAAAGTGGATGTTCACGGTAAGTCGGAAGATACTCCTCGATGATGGTGGCGGGAGGTGCACCGAGCCTCTGCATCGTTTCGCGGATGACGGCCAAGCCACGGGTACGGTCGGCGACAACTACATCGAGGCCGCAATACGCGATGGAGTCGCCCTCGCCGAGTTGTGACCCGCCACCTGTGACCTCGCCAAGCGCCGCTGCGGTAAGAGCCTCCTGCAATGGGTCTTCGTAACGGTCGCCGCGCTCAAGTGGACCGACCGACTCGGGAATGCGAACATAAAAGAAGAAGCGTTCATCCTCTGCCGCTGACTCTGCAAAGCCCAGCATGACTTCGCCTCGGCCTGCGAACTCCGGTGGAATGTCGGATGGCATGATTGAAGGTGAACTAACAGATATTAGGCAACGAAATCTGCAGCCTATCTGATTCGGCTATTTTACGCCCCCATTCCGTCTTCGAACGAGCCTGACGCAATCGGGAAACAAAGATTGTCGCGCACGTATTGAATGGCGTTCGTGCTGGTAGCATCGAGGTCGCGATAGGCGCTTTCGGCTTCGACGACGAGTGGCGCGGTCTGCGTGCCCATCACCTGGCGATAGCGTTGCGGATAGCCGCATTGGATCATCAACTCGGCGTAGCGCGTCATGTTCAAATCGCCGGAGGGAATGTCGCAGAATTGCATGCCGCGTTTCTGCCAGTTCGGCTCCATCATGCGCACCGGGATACCTTTGCGTATGGTAAAATTTTTCACATGGCAGCCGTAAATGCGGGGAGCAACTTTCAAAAAGCGCGTTTCGAAATCTTCGCCTTCCCAGCAGTGCGATGGATCGGCGTTGACGCCCAGGCATTTGTCGCCGTCGCAAATGTTCACCAGCATGTTGAAATCGTCCGCGGTCATGGCCGCCGTGCCGCCGTGGATTTCGTGTGCGAGAATGAGGCCGAGCTTGTTCGCGCGTTCGCGGATTTTCGCGGTTTTTTTCACGAACCGTTCCTTGCCTTTCTCGATCAAATCGTAATCGCCGCTTTTCCAAAATCCCCACGGATAACCGGTGGCCAGTTCCCAGCCGAACGCCACGCCCCAAAACATCGGGACGATTTTTACACCGAGATTTGCGCAAAGATTCATCAGCCGCGCCAGATATTCTTCCGACCACGCTTCAATGGCGGTTGAAGATTTTTTCGCGACGTCGGCGGGAAGAAAAGGGCGGATCGTCGGGCTGTTCGTCCACGCCGTCGTGTGAACCCAAAACGCGCAGTGGCATGAAATTCCGTCGAGCATCATCTCGCGTTCGGCAAAAACATCTTTGATCTGTTGAGCGGATTTAAAACGTTTGCCGTCCTGGAGCATGAAGTTGGAAGGCTGCGCGCCGGTCGCGCCGGAAGCCTTTGCGTAATCGAGAAATTCAACGAGCGATTTATTGCCGTGCTGCGCGCCTTCAATGCTGGGATGGAATAGAGGTTGTGCCATAATTTTTAATGAGTTGAGTTGTTGGCGTTGAGCATTATCGAGGTTGCAAAACGAAAGCAACGGAAAATCTGCTTCGACATTCTCCAAAATCCGCGATTGTAATCAAGCGTTCCGCGTTTCGCTCTGGTCGCATGGAGTTCGTTCTGCTACATTTTAATTTGTGAAATCAATCAGAGCGTCCGCCTGTTTCGCGATTATGCGGACGATGATCTTGTTTTTGGTTTTGGCGATTGCCTCGATGCTAACCGTGCAGGCAGGCTCGGTCGTCACCGTCAATCCCGACCATGCGCTCGTCATCAATGGGCGGAAAGTTTTCCCAATCGGATTTTCACCCGGCCCACCCACGAATGGAAAAACACCGACGGGGGATGACGCGTTGGAAGAGCTTCGCAGTGCTGGCGCTCTCCTGTTCCGCATGGCGCAGACGGGTGACTGGAACAGCCAGATGATCTCCAATCAGCAAGCCGCCCTCGATTGGGCTGCTCAACACGGGATGTATGTGTGGGTCAACTTGCGGGAACTCTCAAAATTTTCAGCCACCAATACCGTCACTCCTGCAAGCCTTCGCAACATCGTTAACACATTTAAGAACCATCCGGCGGTGGGTCTGTGGAAGAATTTTGACGAAGCATGGTGGGGCGGAGTGTCGGCGGCAGATCTCCAGCGGGGGTATGAAGTCATCAAGCAGGAGGATACAAATCATCCAGTGGTGCAAACCCACGCGCCGCGCGGAACGTTGTCCGATCTTCAGCCCTACAACGCGGCGACTGACATCCTGGCCCTTGATATTTATCCGGTGGGCGTTCC
>JBKJOA010000525.1:0-3465 GCA_046593365.1 Limisphaerales bacterium | reverse complement strand
TTCCGAATCCCTGGTTGTGGCTTTGGTGGACGCTGGGCGTTCTTCTCGGTTGCACGCTGGCATATTTCCTCTGGCGAATCTGGAGGAAGAAACAAAGCGAAGCAAAGATTGTCCCCGTGATTCCACCGCATGTCCGCGCTCGAAAAAAATTGCAGGATGCCTTGTTACTTATTTCGGACCCTGTGCCTTTCACGGTCGTGGTCGCCGACACGATTCGCACGTATCTGGAAGAACGATTCAATTTTCACGCGCCGGACAGGACGACGGAAGAATTCCTTTACGAACTGCAAAGCACTGAGTTGTTGACGCAGGACCAAAAGCAAAGTCTGGGCGAATTCCTTTCACGTTGCGACCTCGTCAAATTCGCGCGCTACGAACCCACGGAAGCGGAATTGCGCGACCTGCACGATTCAGCGCTGCGCCTGGTCGATGAAACGGAACCAATGTCACTCCACGCTCCAGTCGCAACCCCCGACACCGCCCCATGACCTTCGCTCATCCCTATTTCTTGCTGCTGCTTTTGTTGCTCCCGGTTCTGGCGTGGCTCCAGGGTAAGCGCGGACAAAACTCGGCGTTTCTCTATTCGTCCGTGCAATTGGTGAAACCGCTATCGGGACTGAAGCGCTCGCGTGCAGGGCGAATGTTGCTGATACTGCGCTGGCTTTCACTCGCGCTATTCATTATTGCACTGGCGCAACCGCGGCTCATCAAGGGGGAATCGAGCAGTCGCGCCAGCGGGATCGACATCGTGGTGGCCGTTGATCTTTCGAGCAGCATGGCGGCTGAAGATTTCGAACTAAATAACAAGCGGGTAAATCGTCTCGCCATCGCGAAGGACGTATTGCACAAATTTATTGATAACCGCCCCGCAGATCGCATCGGCCTGGTGGCTTTTGCCGGACGCGCTTACATCGCTTCACCGCTGACCCTCGATCACGATTTTTTGCGGCAGAACCTCGATCGCCTCTACCTCGGCATGATCGAAGATCGAACGGCCATCGGCTCGGGTTTAGCTTCCGCGTTGAACCGTTTGCGCGATCTCAAATCGAAAAGTAAAATTGTCATCTTGATGACCGACGGACAAAACAACGCGGGTAAAGTTCCTCCGCTCACTGCCGCAGAAGTCGCCCTAACTTTGAAGGTCAAAGTTTACACGATCGGCGTTGGCACTCGAGGCACCGCGCCCACGCCCTACGTCAATCAGTTTGGCCAAAAAGCATATCAACAGGTGCCGGTGGATATTGATGAAGAAACGCTGACGAAAATGGCAGATCGCACGGGTGGAAAATATTTTCGCGCGGACAATTCAGACAGCTTGCGGAAAATTTATTCTGAAATCGACCGGCTGGAAAAAACCGAAGTGGATGTGAAAAAATATCGGCAATACGAGGAGCTTTTCGCCTGGGTCATTCTCGCGGGACTCGTGGTGCTGTTGCTGGAACTGATTTTGAGCCAGACGGTTTGGAGGAAACTGCCGTGAGTTTATTCGCATCAAAACAAGTCCTCTGGCTGCTCGTCATTTTAGTGCCGTTGCTGTGCGGATTTTTGTATCTGGCCTGGCGGACGAAACAAAAATTGATCGCGCAATTTGTTCAATCGCGCCTGCTCGCCAATCTCACCGTCGGCGTTTCGCAAGCGCGACAAAAGTTGCGCCTGATGCTGATGGTTGTGGCGGTGATCTTTTTAATTCTCGCAATGGCCCGACCGCAATGGGGATTCTCTTGGGGAGACGCCAAACAGCAAGGGTTGGACATCGTCGTCGCCATTGACACGTCGCGCAGCATGCTGGCGGAAGATCTTGCGCCGAACCGTTTGACTCGCGCCAAGCTCGCTGCGCTGGATTTAATCAAATTGGCGAAAAGCGATCGGCTCGGGCTGGTCGCATTTGCTGGTTCGGCCTTTCTGCAATGTCCATTGACGCTGGACGAAGAAGCGTTTCGGCAAAGTGTCGAGACGCTGGACGTCGGGATTATTCCACAAGGCGGGACGGCCTTGACGGAAGCCATTGAATCCGCGCAGACCGCCTTTGAAAAGGGCACCGACAATCATAAAATTCTCGTCCTGTTCACCGATGGCGAAGACCACGAAAGCGGAGCCACAGTGGCAGCAGAGAAAGCCGCGAAAGCGGGCCTGAAGATTTTCACGATTGGTGTCGGAACCGCTGAAGGCGAATTGATTAACGTTCGTGATGAACAAGGCCAGGTTGGTTTTTTGAAAGACGACGCTGGAAACGCGGTGAAGTCGCGCCTCAATGAAACATTGCTGCAAAAGATTGCCACAGAAGCGGGAGGATTTTATCTACCATTGCGCGGCGCAAAACCGATGGAGGCCCTCTACTCACAAGGATTGGCGCGCCTGCCGAAATCCGATCTGACCGCAAAACTGGTTCGGCAATCCCGCGAGCGATTTCATTGGCCACTCGGCATGGCGATCCTGCTTTTGATTCTGGAACAATTTTTGCCGCATCGCAAACGAGTCGAGCGCTCCGTTGCAAATGGACTGGAACAGGGCAAAATGGAGCCGGTGAAAGCGCTTGCGATATTTCTCATGATTTTTGCGGCCAGCGCTGTGCAGGCCTCGCCGTCCAGCGCGTTGCGCGAGTATGAGGCGGGCAATTTTCACACTGCACTGGATGAATTTAGAAAACTGAGCCAGCAAAAGACCAATGACTTGCGCCTGAGCTACAACGCGGGGACCGCAGCGTATCGAGCGAAGCAACTTGAAGATGCCCAGAAATATTTTAACGCAGCGGCAGCATCGCCCGACCTGCAATTGCAGCAACAGGCTTATTATAATTTGGGCAACACGTTATTTGAGGCCGGCGATCAGGTAACAGAACCGGATAAAAAGAAAGCGGCTTGGGAAAACTCGATCAAGAGTTTCCAAAATTCGCTTAAACTCAATCCGCAGGACGCCGACGCTAAAAACAATCTCGATCTCGTTAAAAAGAAGTTGGAAGAATTGAAGAAACAGGAACAGCAGCAGTCCAAGAACGACAAAGATAAAGACAAAAAAGATCAGGATAAAGAGAAACAGGACGGCAAAGACCAGCAGAAAAAAGACGACCAGAAGGATCAACAAAATCAGGATTCAAAGGACAAGCAGAAATCCGAAAAGCCGGATGACAAAGAAGACCAGGCCAGGCAGGACAAGGAACAGCAAAAGAATTCCGAGCAGCAGTCCAAAGAGGATCAGCAGAAAAAGGACGAGCAGAAGCAAAAGGGTGAAAATGGCAAAGACGAAAAATCACCCGAACAACAGGAGCAGGAGCAACAAGAAGCAATGGCGATGGCTGCGGGACAAATGACGCAAGAACAAGCGCGTCAATTTTTGGACATGCAGAAGCAGGAAGATAAGGCGTTGGTTTTTTCGCCGCCGAAAAAACCATTGCCGCCAAACCAACGGCTAAAAGATTGGTGACTGCACGCCCGCGCCAGCTACGCGAAATCGTTTTCACGCGCCCGC
>JBKJOA010000469.1:0-22690 GCA_046593365.1 Limisphaerales bacterium | reverse complement strand
CATCGGCTGTCCTGAACAAACGGTGCGTGATATTCTTTCGGCGGAAATCAACGACTTGTTTGTTCACCGCAGACAGGATTTGTTTCGCCCCATCCAAAACCAGTTTTGGGATTTAGTGGCGCAAGGCGGCCAAAATAATTTGATCCCAAAAGAGATCGAAGAAAAATTGGATGCGCTGGATAAAGAAAAAGAAACATTGTTGAAGAAAGTTTTCCGCGCGGCGCTTCCAGAAGAAAAAAATCTTTATCCAAGCAAATACGAATCGCTGATGGCGGATTCTTTGTCACTGGAAAAAGTGCAGCAATTCCGTAACATTTCCGAAAAGTTCGGCAAGCTGCGTGGAAAAATTGAAACCAGCGGCCTGCCAGAAGCGGAAAAGAAAAAGCAACATGCTCTGTTGAGCCAGCAATTGGCCAGTGAACAAATGGGCGTCCTTTCGCCAGAGGAAATGGACGAATTTAAATTGCGCTATTCGTCTTTAGCCCAGATGCGACAAAGCCTTTTTGGCTTCAACGCGAGTGAAGAGGAGTTGCGCGAGATGGCTCGTTTGACCATGAATGAGAAGCCAGTTCCCAAAGATTCAAAATCTCCAGATTACGAAGCGAAGCTGGCTGAGCAGCGTGTGGATAAGGAGGAAATCGATAAGCAGATGAAAGCGTTGTTGGGAAAAAACCGGTTCGAAGAGTATGAGCGGTCAAAGGATTCGAACTTTCAAAATCTGATCCGACTGGGGCGTCGTTATGATTTGTCTCTGCAAACAATTTCCGAAGTTTATGAACTGACGCGCTCGATTCACAAACAGGTGAGTGAATTTAAAAAATCAAACGCCGCCAGCGAAAAACGCGATGAGGCATTGGAAACCATTCGACAACAAACGGAGCGGGCGATGATTGCCAAACTCGGCGCGCGCGCGGCGGAAACGTATCGGCGAAACTTCAACAACTGGGACGAAATTCCCGACCAATAAAAAATCCCACGCAGTATTTCCGAGGAATTGGATTTTGTTTTTGATCAGTCGTATTTCAGATCCTGCCAATCGCGTAAAGTAACCGGCTGTCATTTTTTGCTGTAAAGGACGGGCTGGATTCAAGACTGTTCCGTGTGGGTAACTCAACCCTTGGGCGCTCTAAGTTTGCCTTTGGGTTAATTGATCCGCTCACTTTTTCCGGGCCACCCAAGTTTTTCATGGCTGGATTCGTTCACTTGCCCGCTCGCTGTTGATGGCGCAAGGAGACGGGGTCTAGGTTGTTTGGCCAATACCAAAACTCTTTGAACGCATGGGAGCCAGAGGATGCATTGCGACGTTTCCATAGAGCTAATTGTGTCCAATTTATGTAAAACGGTCGCGCTCCATCTCAAATATTTACACTTTTGGTTGAGACCCCTCACGATGGGATGGGTGTGGGCGATTCGTTTTTCTAAGCTTTTCGAATTGTTCTGGTTAAAAAAGGAGACCGTCAAAACTTGGCAGGTCGTTTGCTATGACATGGAAACAACCTTAACAAAGGTCAAATAAAATGAAACACTTAAAGAAATTCGGCCCTATTGGAATCACAATCTTAGCAATCGGTCTCGCGCTCGCAGTCGGCAGTGCTTGGATCAATCGTGAAGCCGGCGAGATGCCTGATAACTTCGCCATCCAAGCCACCAATTTAAGCTGTAAACTTTACACGCTCGCGGCGATTTTCTTTGTGGTCGGCGGCTTGGAATTGCAACGCCGCAAAACCACTCGCCATATTCATGATTTGGAACTGAAACTCGAAGCACTCTCTCATCAGACTTTTGATCTGTCCCGCGCGCCTCACAATCTCCACGTTCTGCCCCGAGTGGACGCGGAGGAATCAATTGCACACAAAGAGTACGCAAACCTGCACCTAAGTTTGGTTCGACTCTAATTCTGCAATCGGCCTTTGCCAAATCAGGGTCGATTGTAATCTCCGACGAAATCGTCAACGAGCGGGAGTCGTGGTAGGAGAGATAGTAATTGTGCTGCCGAAGGGAATCAGTACCCCCGAAGTTGCTGGCGGATTTTTCACCGCAGCTCTCGCCCCTTCATTGATAGCCACCGCACTGACAAAGGTCGTCATGATCAGGTCTGCATATCTAGAAATTTTTTGATATGGTTTATGTGGAACATAGACAATGTCGCGCGGTTCCAGCACCACGTCCTTTATTTTTCCGGTAATAATATCTTTATAGTCCACCAATGCGATTTGCGGATCGCTTAGTGAACCGCGCACGATGGCCACATGCGACAGGTAAGCAAATCTGCCCGGACCCGCTGCGTTTGCGATCGCTGCAACCAAAGTCAATTCTTCCGAATAAGCGATAGAGCGTGGTTGTGCGACCGCGCCGAGAACATAGACTTCGCGTGAAGTCGCCGCAGGCATGTAAATGAAATCGTCTGGTTCAAGATAGATGTTTTGAGATAGATCACCTTTTTTGAGTAAACCATGGAAGTCCACTGGTAAAACCTTTCCTTGTCGCAAAACAAAACTCCGGCGAAGGTCAGCGAGGTCATCGCTGTTGTTGGCCAAACTCAACTCCTTGTCACCCGCGAAATTCGCTGGACCTCCCGCCTGCAAAATCGCTTCGAGTAACGTCGTGGAATTCGTCATCGAATAAACTCCTGGAGCTTGAAATCGACCCAGCAGCCAAATGCGGCGACTCACCACTTCACGAAGCGTGATGGAAACCTGCGGCTTTTCCTTGATGAACCGAGTGAACTCTTTTTCCAAGGCGTCTTTGGCCTGGCTTAACGTCAGCCCCCAAACATCAACGCCCGGAAGCAAATTAAAATAAAGTTTTCCATCCGGCCCAACGGTGGTCGTGGTGCGCGAGCCGAGATCGTCCAACAGTTCAATTTCCACGCGATCACCGGGGCCGAGTGTAAAGAGTTGGGTCGAAGGTTTGAGAAGTTCCGGGTTGATTCCATTCGTCTCCTTCGCGCTTTGCAAGGAGAGGACGCCCGGCACTTCTTTGGAGTAAGGATCAAACCTCGATCCGGGATGGTGGCATCCGGTAACGAGCAGCGCCAAACCAGTTGCGATGAGCAAGAGTTTTTTCATGGATGCGGAATAAACGGTTTAGTGATGAGCGGGCCAATGTAGGCGCCGCCAAAGGAAGTGACCGCCGATTGAATAAACGAAGTAGCGGCCACATCGAGCAGATCTTCTGCCCGGATAAATGGCCGCGAACTCACGTAGATAATGTCTTTGGCTTGCAGTTTGAAATCCGGCAAACGCGCGTCCACCATCGCCCATGTATCGACGACGAACGTTTCCGGTTCGTTCAACGACCCACGGACGATCAACACATGCTTTTTGTAAGCCCGTTCGGTAAAGCCGCCTCGATCCGTAATCGCAGTGAGAATCGAGCTATCCGACCTGTAAGGCATCACGCCCGGAGTTCGCACTTCACCCAGTACATAGACTTCCTTTAAAATGGCGGGCGCAAAAAAAAGATAATCATCTGGTTCGATCGGCACATTCTGCGACAAGTCACCTTGCTGAAATAATTTTTCAAAATCGATCGGGACGCGATTTCCCTGGCGCACCAAAAAGCTTTTCTGCAAATCAGCGAGATCTACGCTGTTGCGGTTGAGGAGTCCCGTTTCCAACCCCTGTGCACGCGCCACAGCTTCGATCAACGTGATGGGCCGATCCAGCGTAAATGCGCCTTTCAACATCACTTTTCCCAGCACGTAATATTTTTTGCTGTGATAAGCCACCGGACTGACCAGCACGCGGGCGGAGCGAAAATATTTGGAAAGTTCCTGATTCAATTTCTCGCGAAGTTCATCCACGGTCAGGCCGGTTACCAACACGTCGTGCGCTTGCAGATAACTGACTCGCCCATCTGGCCGCACAACCACATCGGTTTTCGTGAGATTCGTTTCGCCATAAAATCCAAAAGTCAAAACGTCACCCGGCCCGAGGGTTAAACGTTTTTGCCAATTGGCGCGTTGGTTTGGAGAAATCACCGAGAAAGAACGCGGCGCATTCGTGCTCTCAACCAATCCGGTTTCAGCGGCTTGCAAGGAACTGAAACTCAATCCGAAAAACAAAATGCCCATGCCGAACCGGCGGACGAAATGGCGCTGCCAGAAAGTGGCGGGTTCGTGGTTCAAAACCGCGCCCACCAAATTGCATCCCGCGTGGCGCAACGTCTCAATGTGAGTTCGCGTTTCGTGGGTGGTTGCTTTGCCGCTGTCGGTGAGCCAGATCAGTTGCGGTACTTTTTCAGCGAGCAGCACCGCTTCGGATTCCGAGGCTGGGGGCAACTCGACGAGCAGAACCAGATTTTCAATTCGACGCCAATGATCCAACGCGGTGTGCCATTGCTGTCTCCGTTCCAGATTCCAAACCCAACCGGGCAGGGGGATGTGAACAATGGAATGAGCATTGGGATCGCTGAGTTGTTGTGTGACTTGTGCGGGAAAGGAAAAGGCGCTGGGCGAAAGTGTCGTGGTGGACAGCTCCTCCTCGGTTTGCTCAGGGGCTTCATGCGGATGAACGGCAGGCTCCTCGGTATTTTTTGTGGCAACCGTCAATACGCGGAGGCCGCGCTGATTGGCGGTTTTGATAAGCAGATTGATCCAGGTCGTGCGCCCCTCGCCGTGGTTCGCGGAAATAAATCCGCACACCATTCCTTGAGATTGCGATGACGTAAGTTTTCCTTTCAAAATGGTCCAGGTGCGAAATGCCCAGGCGTTCTGTTGAGCGGCGTCCATCTCATTGAAATCTCCCAAAGTGGCCAGCAACGGAAGTCCGGTCGCACGCTCCACGTCGTTCGCGGTTTTGAGTCGGTCATCGAATATCTCGGTGATCACAAGCAGTCCGGCGATGAAGATCATGCCCAAAACGGCTCCCGCAAAGCTGATCATGAAATATTTCTTGAAATGGGCTTTTGTGCTGACGCGTTCCGCGCTGGCAGGAGTAAACACGTTGAAATAGCCGAGAGCGCTTTCCGCAGACAATTGAGCTTCACGTTGGCGGCTCGCCAGGGTGGACCGCAGAATTTCCAGGGATTGAAAACGGCTTTTGATCATCGCGTAATCGAGGCTTTTTTCTGACATGCCGTCGAGTTTCGCCCGGACTCGATCGCGCAAGACGCGAAGTTGCTCGGCTTGTTTTTCTATTGTCTGCGTCTGGGCCGCGAGCGCCTCGGTGGTTCGTCCAGCGGTCGCTGCGCCAAATTTGACCGCGTTCGTGCCCGCATTGGAAATTTCAGCCTCGTAAGTTTTGATTCGGGTTTTTTGAGCCTGAACCAACGGATGCTCATCGGTGTATTTAACCAGTAAACCAGCCAGTTCAGCACGCGCGCCCTGAAGATTGTCGGCCAGCGGGTTGTGGTGCTCCAAATCCATCTTCGCCAATTCGTATTTGACTTCCAATTCACTGAGTTGAACGAGGTAAGCTTCCGTGAGTTTGTCGCTGCTGGAGACCTTGGCTTCGGGCGGAAGTTGTTTCATTTCCGTATCCACCATGGCGAGTTCTTTTTCAACTCGACCGAGTTTTTCGCCATAGTATGCAGACATGGCTTGAGCCTCTTTGGCCTGCATCTCCTGTGTGAACCTGATTACTTCATCGGAGTAAAGGTTGAGCAGATTCGCGGCATCTTTCGGCGTGCTGTTTCCCTTCAGTGTGAGTGTGACTAAATCGGTTTCATGTTCCGAGAGAACAGCCAGGTTCATCGAAAGTTTTGCCGCGTTGATGGGCGGATTGGCTTTCAGGCTGGTGCGTTGGAGCACTTCCGGGCTTTTAATTAGTGCCGCCAGGGTCTGCTCGCTAAACTGCTGAGGCTTGAAACCTTCGCCGGTTTCTGTCGCACGAAACAGCGAGGTGGTCTCGCGCCGTATCAGTTGCATCGAGACGAGTGATCGGGTTTGCCAGAGCGTCCAGAAAATCCCCAGTCCAAAAAGCACCAGGCCTGTTCCCATCCACAGGTACCAGCGACGTTTCAAAACCTCGATCAGCCGGATCGGATCAAACGGCAGACGAATAGGGTCGTCGTCGGCATCTGCTTTCCCGCCATGCGGGACAATCGGTTGCGTGGAATTGGCCGGTCGAGGTCGTGTGCGCGCCCAAATTTCTTCTTCTATCGTGTCGGTCGCATTCGGCTCCGCCCTTTGGTCGGGCGGTGAAGATTGCGTGTGCGAATCCCCGTGTTTTTGGCGGAGTTGGCTGATGCTTAGTTCGGCTTCTTCTCTCATGCGGCACAGAGTTGTTGATGTCGGCTTAAATCACGAACCACGGTATTGAGCGCGCTTTCCTCGACGAAATCCATTTCACGCAGCCAGGCGTATTCAAGGGCGAGCTTGGCAAGACGATTTAGTTCGCGCGGCACGCCTTTCGATACGGCATGCGCACGCGCGATGGTTTCCGGCGCAAATAAATCTCCGGTAGGATGGCCGGCGATGCGCAAGCGATGCTGCACGTAGGCCAAGGCGTCTTCCTCCGTGAGCGAGCGCAGGTGAAATCGCAGGCTGATGCGTTGGTCGATGGCAGGCAATTTAGCGATCAAGCCCCGCAACTCGGGCTGGCCGAGAAGGATGATCGTTAAATAATTTTGCCCGCCACCATTCAAATTGGTCAGCAGCTTTAACTCGTTGAGCGTGCCGGAAGACATTTCCTGCGCTTCATCGAAAATCAGGACGAGATGTCGATTTTCAGAATGGATTCTTTCCGCAACGCGCCGGAGACGTTCACAGCGAGCAAATTTATTTTGGCCTTTACCCGTGGGATCCAGAAAATTCAAAACGCCGCCCAGCAAATCCTTAAAACCAAAGGCAGAATTCTCCTGAGTGACGACGTGAAAGTGTCTGCGATCCAGTTGCTGGGTGAAAACCGCGCGGGTGAGCGTCTTGCCACAACCGATTTCGCCGGTCAACATGCCGATGTTCATGGTGCGCTCGCCGACCAGGAAGATAAGGCGATTTAAAGCCTCGTTATGGTCGCGGCTTTGGAAAAAAAAGCGCGTATCCCAGGTCGCCTCGAATGGGCGTTCTTGCAAATTCCAATGAGCTAAAAGATCCATGAGTTGTTAAATGTTTCAAGAGCCAAACGGCGGGTTGAAAATAAAATGAAGTTGCCTTGCGCAGCAATCGGGGACAGCCACATTTTTCCGTGAGGACAATCTACGCAAGGGGTTAATGGATTCTCCGAAATTCTTCGACCCCATTCATTTTGGAGGTTTCGATTCGCTCCCCCGGGGTGCTGGCTTTCTCGCGGCAGACGGGAGCCGGTTTTTTTTCAGCATTGTCTCCGCAATTTTTTCCAGGTCGGACTCGGAAACATGGGGAAGAAATCGCGGGCGATAAACCTCTTCGTAAAAAATGATCAGGATGGCCAGCATCGGCAACGCGATCAGCACTCCAAGTACGCCAAAAATCGTGACGCAAAGCAGCATCGAGAAAATAACGGCGACCGGGTGTAGCCTGAGTTGGCCACCCACTACGACAGGCATGATTAAATTGTTTTCCAGTGCCTGGACGCAAACATACGCGATCAAAACCCAGAGCGGTTTGAATCCACCTTCTCCGGCGGCCAGCAAAAGAGCGGGGACGGCGCTGAGAAGTGGTCCGATGTAGGGCACGGCCTCGAAAACCAGGGAAATCACACCCAGCACCAGGGCGTCTTGAAATCCAAACAAAGGCCACATGGCAAAAAAAATCATGAAACCAATGATGGTCATCCCGAGCAACGTGGCGAGTGCCCAGCGTGGGATGAATTCAGCGATCCGCGCGACGATGACTTCAGCGCGGGGATGTTTTTGTTCTGGAATCAACCCAAAAAGCATCCGGAACATTGGCCTCGGTTTGAGCAGGGTAAAAACGACCCCGAAGAAAACCGTGACGATAACGAGAACCATGGAAGCTGCGTTCGCAGCGAGGCCTTTGAAGCTTCCTGTTATTCCACCGAAAAGCGCCCCTAGTCCGGAATGAACCATGCCTGCTGAAGCGGGTTTTCTTTCTCTGTCTGGGATGACCGGTTCTGGGGGAGGTTCGTTCGGCATCACCTGCCCGGTTTCCTTTGCGACTTCCGTCGTCACTTCTTTTTTCAACTTTTGTTCAGAAATAACGGCTTTCTGTTCCATTTTTAAGAGTGGTCGCTGAATCCGCTCCCAATATTGCGGAAGACGTTGCACAAACTTTGTCGCTGACCGTTGAATGGGATTGTAGAAAGCCCAGCCAGTCAACGCGGCAATGACAAAAAACAAGAGGACAAGAATTCCCGTCGTCAAAGTTCTTCCTCCAAAGAGTACCCGCAATTTTGCAATCAGCGGATTGATTGCGAGCGAGATGAGGACAATCAAAATGATCGCGAGAAGAATTGGGGAAAGCTTCGAAAAATTCGCAATTACGACGTACAATCCTGCGGCGAATAAGATTAACGGGTAAAAGCCGCGCTGTTTTAAAGGTTCAGACATGGGCGAACTCCTTCAAGATCGCGAAATGGCTCGTGATGGTATTCTCCCTCCGTGGATTCATCTGGAAGAAAAACTATCTGTAATTCTTGATGCTCCGCAATCGGGGACATCCCCTGTTTTTCTCTATCGACAATGTAAAATTTCGCAACGTTGCACGTTTCTGATCAGGATGGTTGCGTTATACGCTGACTGCGAGCAAAGCGTTGTGAGCGCGCGACATTGGATTGTTCTCCGTCCGAATGGGAATGTTTTCGAAGTCGCCACGTAAAGCTTTCAAGGCGAATTTTTCGATGTCAATTTCTCCGCGCGTGCGAACGCCGGCTCGGCGCAAAAGGGGAATCGGCGGACTCCACCCTTGAACCGCGTGTTGAAGCAAAAAAACAAGCACTCCACCCGTGAGCCAAAACCATTTTCTATTCACGGTAAGACCAAGCGTCAACCCGGTCAGCGCGAGAGCCGAGGCGTTGGTTTCCAACAAGCGTTCGATGTCCCATTCGTTTTCGAGTTCTGCGAGTCGCGCGGAGATCATTCCTTTGCTTTGCGTCGCGTAAAATTGAATCCGCGTTTCAATCTGGTGGTCGATCTCCTCTAAAATTTCCGGCGCAGTGTGCGCGCGTACCCGGTCAAATTCATTCAACATCATAGAACCTCGTTTCTTGGTATTTCTCTCCGTGCCGACATATCATAAGGCACGCGGTTCGAATCTCAATCAGGCCAACGGCGTATCGTTTGGACAGGGCAATTCCCTGTAGCGACTCATTGATTTGCGGATTTTAATTGCCTGGCACTGCGTTCGATTAGATAAATATTCCAATGGCCAAACAGTTAAAAGTCCTGCGTCGATTTCGTTTCGAGCACGCGCTTTTGGAGACCGGCCTGGCGCGCATCTGCGGCGTGGACGAAGCGGGTCGGGGCCCCTTGGCCGGTCCCGTGGTCGCAGCGGCGGTTGTTTTGCCAGCCGAATGGATTTTGGGTTCCATGCCAAAAAAATTTAGAAAAATCAACGACTCCAAACTCTTGAGTCAAAAGGAACGGGAAAATCTTTTTGGTGAGCTAACCTCGCATCCCGCCATTCATTGCGCCGTCGCTCATGTGGACGAGCGGATGATTGACCAGATCAATATTTTACAGGCGACCCATCGCGCCATGAACCTCGCTCTCGCGCAACTCAGTCCCCCGGTTGAGCACGCGCTCGTTGACGGATTGTTCGTGAAAACACTGTCGTGTCCCCAGACTGCGATTGTCGATGGCGATTGCTTGAGCTATTCGATCGCTGCGGCAAGCATCATCGCCAAAGTCACGCGCGACCGGATGATGGTGAAATATCACGAACTTTATCCCTTTTACGGATTTGATGAACACAAGGGATACGGGACGCCCAGCCATTTCGCGGCTATCAAACACCACGGGCCTTGTGCCATCCATCGGATGACGTTTTATCCCATTCGTCCGGTGTAAACGGAATTTTATCCGCCGGTAGCTGCCGACGTGTGAAGTCGTGTTGATTTTTTTGCGCTCGCGAGATTGA
Organism: Limisphaerales bacterium; assembly: GCA_046593365.1. Taxonomy (GTDB): domain Bacteria; phylum Verrucomicrobiota; class Verrucomicrobiia; order Limisphaerales; family CANJXF01; genus CANJXF01. Next base: position 12,732 of record JBKJOA010000469.1, on the reverse strand, counting down.
TCGCCTCCTCACGTCGGCATCTACGAGTATTTGTTTTGGCGGTCACCGTGTAGGAATTATCATCGCTGCAAATGAATTTCTTTCGAAGAATTAAAACTTTGTTTGGCGGGAAAGTTTTGCCGGAACATCTGCGGCGCGGCGTGTTGGGCGAGAAAGTGGCTAAAAGATATTTGCAGAAGATGGGGCTTAAATTTCTTTGTGCAAATTACCGCTCGGCCCGCGGTGAAATCGATCTCGTCTTTCGTGAAACAAATTGTCTCGTCTTCGTCGAAGTTAAAACCCGCTCTTCCGAAGAGTGGACTCGTCCCGCTGCCGCCGTGAACGCGCACAAACGAAAACTTCTTTCCCAATGCGCCCTCGATTATTTGCAGCTTCTGAAAAATCCCGAAGTTAAAATGCGTTTCGACATTGTGGAGGTCTTGTTGCAGGACGGCGTGGTTCACGAAATCCGCCATTTGCCAAATACGTTTAGCCTCTCTCAGCCGTATCGCTACGGATAAAAATTTGAAGTTCGGGATAGCCAAGAAAGCAATGGACGAGCCTGAGAGCGATGGGTTAGGGGTAAGACAAGTGGTTGGGCGAGAGTTGGCGATCCTTTACCGGGCACGAAATAATTTCAAATCAGGATACTACCTGCCCGATAGCATCGTTGACAGAAGGACGGCAATTGCTAACGTTCAGCACGATTGGGACAGCATTGCATGAAAAAACGCCTCTTTTGGTTGCTCGCTTTCAGTCTCGCTATTTTTCCTAATGGCTTTGCCCAGCCATCTGCTGAAAGCGACACCAGTGTGGCGGTCGCTATTGTTTACGACACTTCAGGTAGCATGGCGGAATCCGTGCGGGACGGTTCAGGGAAGATGTCTCCCAAGTATGTCATCGCCAACCGTGCGTTAACTTCCGTGATCAATCGTTTGCAAGATGTGGCCAACTCAAAAACCAATCCCCGCAAGGTGCGATGCAGTCTGGTTATTTTCGAAGGGAATGGCGCGCGGGAAGCAGTGAAGTTTGGTGAGTTGGATGCCGGGCAATTGACCGCATGGGTGAAGGCGTTCAACAAACCATTTGGTGCAACTCCGCTTGGTGAAGCGATTCGCGTGGCCGCTCAACCACTTTTGCAATTAAAGTCCAAACACAAGCATATCCTCATCTTAACAGACGGCATCAACACTGCCGGACCACAACCGTCCGAAGTTATTCCCAAATTGAAGGCTGATGCCGAGCGCTACGAAAGCGCGGTTTCATTTCATTTTGTCGCGTTTGATGTTGCGGCGAAAGTTTTTGATCCGGTAAAGAAATTGAATGCAACCGTCGTGGGAGCTGCCAATGAAAAGGAGTTAAACACCCAGCTCGATTTCATTGTGGAGAAAAAGATTTTGCTGGAGGAAGAAGAACCACCGGCAAAAGCCGATAAAAAATAATCACAACTATTATGTTTCGAGCATTTAAACGTATTTTCATCTGGCTCGGTCTCATGGCGGAACAAGCCACCGAAACCGACGCGATCAATCAGGCGATGGTCGAACGCGGCATTCGCGATTCCAAAGCCAAGGCCGACAAAGCGCATTACGCCAATGGCCAACTCGCCGGCCAGGTCGCCTTGCTCAAAGATCAAATCAAACGTCAAGAACGGCAGCGCGAAGATTTGCAAGGAATGTTACAAGCCGCCGCCGCCGCGAACGACGAAGGGAACGGCGCGCACTACGCCGAAGAACTCGCGACGCTCGAACAGGACTTGAACGACAATAAAGCCCAGCTTAACACCTTGGAGCAATTGTATCAGCAGAACACGCAGGTCATCGCGCAAAGCCTTCGAGAAATTCAAAAATTCCAACGCGAATTTGAAACGGTTAAAACGAAAGTGGCCATTGGCCGTTCGCTCGAAAATCTGGCTGGCTTGATGAAAGGTTCCATTACCGAGTTGCAGGGAATGATGGGCGGCGAAATGGGCCAATCGATGCAACAACTTCGCCAGTCCGCCGCTTCGGGCGAAGGGCAAATGCGCGCCACGCTTGATCTCGCCAAGGAAATGGGTTCCAACGTTTCGCGCCAGCAGGAGATGCGCAAAGCTCGTGGCGCAATGTTGTTCCAGGAATACAAAAAGAAAATGAATCTGGTCCAGGGCGAAGCGGCAACGACCCCACCGGAACCGAACCCGCAGCAGCGTCAGAAAATTGCGGAGTAGTTTTTGATGCCAAATGAAACCAATATTAAAAATAAAAGCGGTGATACTCTTTGTGTTCGCCACAACCCTTCAGGTTTTTCCCCAAGGTTATATCGTCCCGAACGGCGTGAGGTTCGGGGGTTACGATCCTTTCTTTGGTTCGCAAATACAGGTGGCCCAAAACGCCGCTAATTCAGATTACACTGGCTTTTCACTTAAACCGAGCGGAATAACCTCACCCAGCACTGATACAAATACGTTTTCATACAGTTTTTTCCTGGATGAAGGCGTCCGAGTTTTCAAGGTCTTCGCAAATCAACCGATTAGCCTTGCTCCAATTATGTCGCAAAGTTACCCGGAGTTATCGTTTCCAAACAGCTATGTTTTCAATTCTGGAATCTCTTTTTATGTCGGCCTCTACACGGGATATTCTCCCAATAACGGAATTTACACCGATCCATTGTTCGGTTGGGCGCAGTTGGTGAACAACCAAGGCGTCATTCAACTGCTGGACGGCGCGCTTGTGTACGGAGCAGGAGGAATTTATGCTGGCACACAAACTATCATTTCCATTCCCGAACCGAGTACACTTGCTTTAACCGGCATCGGCGCGCTTTTAGCAGGATGTTTTTGCCGGAAAAATTCCCGTGTTGTCGGGATCGCCTTCTTCGGCTTACGATTCACCATTGCGTGACCGCGAGTTACCCGAATTGAGCGATGTGTAATACACAGTGCTACTCTCCCCCAAGGAGAGGGAGAAAGTTATCGAGCGTTGGAAAATGTTCAGCGTTGACGATTGGCCGAGCGCCTTGATTCTGGTTCCCTCTCCCGGGGGGGAGAGGGCTAGGGTGAGGCGAGCAACCTTCTGAACCGTTGCGGCTTAACTGACAGGAAAAAATAATTATGACAACACGAGGAAAACTGTTTTTGACGTTCGTAGTGCTGGCCGTGGTCGGCTTCGGAGTTTACCGGTGGTGGGATAAAATCGCCCCCTCGGGTCCGAGCCGTAACGTTTCGGTAAACCCGCAAGCGGTCAAAGAAGAACTGGCCCAGGCCGGGAAAGCGGACGCCGCCGTTGCCAGCAAATTGCTCGCGGGAGACAAAGCTGTTTCTCTTATTGATGGCTCGGCTATTCCGGCGGTTTCCGGCGTGAGCGATTACGCCAAAGAGATGAAGGACGGAAAATTGATCGTCCAATTTCCGATCAATGTTTGGCCCGGCTGGGCACCGATCATCGTGGCGAACAACGGAATGGCCGCTAATGAAGGAAGCCTATTTTTCAAAAAATATGGTTTCTATGTGAACCTGTCGCTGGTGGATGACCCCGTGAAAGCCCGCGACCTTTTCGCCAGCGGCCACAGTCATGTGCTTTGGGGGACGCTCGATATGATCGCGTTGTTTGCGCCGGAACTGGCGAAAGATTCGCGAACGGTGCCAGTCGTTTGCCAGCAAATTGATTGGTCCGACGGCGGTGATGGAATCGTGGCGCGCGGCGATATTCGCACGATCAACGATTTTCGAATGAAAAACGGCAAACGGAAAAAAGTCGTGCTCGCGCAAAATTCTCCGAGTCATTACCTCATCATGTCGCTCTTGATCGATGCCGGAATTGATCCAGCGGAAGTGGATTTCAAATGGGCAGGGGATGCTCCGGGCGCGGCGAAAATTTTCGTGCAGGACAAATCATTCGACGCGTTTGTCGGATGGTCGCCCGATATTTACACGGTTTCTGAGCAAGTGAAAGACACGCGCCTCGTGGTCAGCACAGACAGCGCAAACCATTTGGTCGCTGACGTTTGGGCCGTGCGGAATGATTTTTTCCGCGACCATCCGGACATTGTCGCGAATCTCGTGCGCGGAATTTTCGAGGGCGTGGACATGGTGCGAAAAAATGTGCCGAACGCCGCCAAGCTGATGTCGGCTGCTTACAGTTTGCCCGTGGAAGATTGTACCGCGATGATTGGGAAAGATGGCGGAATTATTGAAGGTGACGCGCACCTGGCGAATTATCGCGAGAACTCAAATTTCTTTCTCGATCCTTTGAATCCTTCCAATTTTGAAGTGGTTTGGAACCGCGCCTCCACCATTTACCGGTCGCTCGGCGCGATCAGCACGCCGGTTCCTTCGGCTAAAGTCAAAGCGGCGGGTGTCCTCGCAAAAATTGCGGAGGAATACAAAGAGGTGCGCGATCTGTCGCAGCCGGTTTTCCGAGCGGGCGCGATGTTTAAAAATGCCGAAGCGGAATCAGGCGAAATTTTGACGAAGTCCGTCATCATTTCTTTTGAGCCAAACCGAACGACCTTGAATCCTGAGTACGACAAAAATATTCCGACGATGTTGGAGGAAATTGGAAAACTCGCCGGTTCGTTCGGGAACGCTTACATCGTGATCGAAGGAAATACTGACTCGAGCCGCAAAGGGGTTGTTCCAGCGGATTTGGTGCGACAACTTTCCTACGACCGTGCTGATTCGGTCCGAAAATCCATTCTTGCAAAATACAAATTTGATCCGAATAAATTCAAAGTCATCGGCAACGGTTGGGACAACGCCGTCGCCGGGATGACGGACGCCAGCAATCCGGAACACAACAAAAAAAATCGGCGCGTCGAAATCAAAGTCTTCCCATTGGAGAAAGAATAAGTGCTTAACTTTTTCATCTTCGCCGGGACTTTTTCAATCGTATTGAGCGCCATCGTGTGCTTTGGGCGGCTTCGCGTCCGAGCGCCGATGGCCGACCAGAAAGCAATTTTGCTCACGATGGCTTTTATCGGTTTGATGTTGCTGACCTGGTGGTTTGTGACGCGTGGAGATAAAATAGAAGATCGGATTTTGGCCCCGCTTATTTTGCCCAGTCCAGTGGAAGTGTTGCAGGCATTTCCCAAATTGCATTTTGAACAAGAGCTTGTGCGCAGCGCGCTGAAATCTTTTCAGCGTGTCACGATCGGCTTTTCGCTCGCGGCCATTGTCGCGGTGCCGCTCGGTGTTTATATGGCCAGTTTTCCGCCCATCGCCGCTTTTTTTCGCCCTCTCGCGTTAATCGGCGCTTACGTCCCCATTGTCGTTTTCATTCCGCTGACGCTCGCCTGGTTCGGTCTCAATGAAACTCAGAAAATTGGATTTCTTTTCATCGGCTGTTTTGTCGCGCTCCTGCCCGCCGTCTTTAGAACTATTTCCGATGTGCCGCGCGCATTTTTGGATGTGGCCGTGACGAAAGGCGCAACCCAATGGCAACTCGTCAAGCACGTTCTTTTTCCCGTGGCCCAAGCCGATCTTTGGGACCATTTGCGCACCGTTTATGGGATTGGCTGGGGCTGGATTATTTTAGCCGAAGTCGTCAATGCGCAACAAGGGCTTGGCTATTTAATTTCCATTTCCGAACGGCGCGGACACACCGCCGCCATTTTTGCCATTATCATAGTAATCGTCGTAATTGCCGTCGCTTGCGACCAGCTCTGGCGCCTGGGCGGGCGATTGCTCTTCCCCTACAAAAACGCCAATTGACATGGACGTTGTTCCGAACACATCCGCCTCCTCCGAAAAACCGGGCCACTCCCTCCCGGAACTTGTGACCTTTCGGAATGTCACAAAAATATTTGGCAGCGGCCCGGATGCGGTGGTGGCTATCAAGGATGTTTCTTTCGTAGTGCATGATCTGCCCGACCAGGGCGAAATGATTTCCATTGTCGGACCTTCAGGCTGTGGAAAATCGACCGTGCTCCGCACCATCGCTGGTTTGACGCCCCATTTTCCACCGACAAGCGGCGAAGCGTTGATCTTCGGAAAACCCATTGTTGGCCCGGATGCGCAACGCGGGCTGGTTGACCAAAAATATTCCCTTCTGCCGCATCTCAGGGTCGTAGATAATATCGCCTTTGGTTTGAAGCTGCGCGGCGTTTCGAAAAAAGAGCGGCGCGCTCAAGCGTGTGAATGGGTGAAAAAAGTTGGGTTGGAAGGTTCTGAAAATAAATTTCCGGCGGAACTTTCCGGCGGGATGCAGCAACGGGTCGCCATTGCGGCAACTTTGATTCTCAAACCAAAATTTCTGTTGATGGACGAACCGTTTGGAGCGCTTGATCCAAAAATTCGCCTCCGCATGCAGGAACTTTTAGTCGGGCTTTGGAAAGAACAGCAGGGCACCGTTTTTTTCGTGACGCACTCGGTCGAAGAAGCCATTTATCTGGGCGACCGCGTTTTCCGAATGGCAGCGTCACCCGGGCGGCTGGTGGAAATTTTGTCTTTGCCGCGCCCGGATGAACCGCCGGAAACCTTGCGCCGCAAATCATGGTTTTCAGATACTGCGCAAGAATTGCTCCGCCGACTCAAAGAAGACGCCATCGCCGGTGGCGCGCTGACTAAATAGAGTTTCGATGGACGAACAACCGATAAATTATCGAGGCGAATTTTTCAAAAGCCCGCAGCACGCGTGGCTTGGAATTCTCACGCTCGGCATCGGTTTTTTGAGCGCGAACCTTCTCGGATTGATTGCAGGGGCGACACTTTACAGCATGGGCTGGATTTATTTGCCGGACGCCTCCTTTTTTCGACGCTGGGTTGACCGAAAAAGTCAGGACGCAAAACAATTGGCTTCCACGGCGCAAGTAACTCAATTTGTGCAAAAGCGTGACGCGCTGCTCCAGTCTCTTTCTCCACCGCGCCGCGAACGCTATGCCGCTCTCGCCGAAGTTTGCCGCAACATTGAATCGGCCAGCGCGGAAAACCCGATGTCGTCCGATTCAGGAATCGATCCGCGTTTGCGAAAGCTCGACGAATTGATGTGGACCTTTCTCCGCCTTCTAACCATTGAAGAATCGCTGGACCGCTTTTTGGAAACCGAACGTCAGGAGGATTTGCCGCGCGTGATCCAGGATGCTGAAACCGAGGCCGCACGCCTCGCCAAAGAAGTGGACGAACTCAAAGCAAAAAACAGCCCGGCTTTTGAAACGCGCCAACGCTTTTTGGGTTCGCGCCTCGATCGCATGCAAGTCTTGCGCAAACGTCTGCAACGAATTGAACAAGCACAGGAAAATCTTGCGTTGGTTATTTCCGAACAGGAACGCCTCGATCAACAAATTAAATTGATCCGGGCCGACGCCGTTGCCACGAAAAATGCGGAAACATTAACCGCGCGAATCGACGCCACCGTGGAGCATCTCGATCAAACCAACAAATGGCTTTCGGAGATGGACGAATTCAAAGATGTCGTTGGCGACATGCCTGCGACCGAAGCACGCATTGGTTTTGAGGCCACGGTGCCGCCGGTTATTGAAACTCCAGAGAGCGCCCGAGTCCGTTTGCCTGGAAAAAACCGATTATGAAACAAACGCCCGCGCCAGCTTTGACTGAATTCACTCCGCCCGTGGCCGGGTCATTGTCGCCGCGATTGCCCCTGCGTGGTTGGGCGCTCGAATTGGCCCGTCGCTGGAACGGCGGCACCTATTCCCTCTTCATTTTGCATGGAAATATTTACGACATTTTTCCGGTGCAGGAAGGGGCAGAAAACGCCTTCGTTTCGCTCAAAACTTTTTTGACGCGCCGCATTTTTCCTGAACGTTCTTTTTTGCTTTTTTACGATATCGGCGATGGTTTGAGCTTTGGTTCAGCCGACATGCAAAAGCGTTTTTTCTCATGGCTGAAAGTTTATGACGATGTCGAGGGAACAAGTTTTCATCAACAAGGGCCGCCTCGGGATTTCATAAAACTTGCGCCTCTTTTGCGTCGGTTTTTCCTCCGGGTGGCGGATGAAAAGCGCGAAGGGATTTCGCTGATCATTGATTTTCCTGAAAAAATTATTCCGCAATCCGGCGACGGGTACGCGAACCAGGATGAACGGACCGCGCTCGTCACCTTGCTCAAATGGGCAGCCTCCCCAGAAATGCGCCGACTCGATGTCGGCATTCTCCTCGTGACCGAGACTGCCGCCAGACTCAGTGCCGACCTCTTGCAAAATCCTCACGTCGCCCAAATCAAAATTGAATTGCCAGATGCGGAAGACCGCGTCCGCTTCCTGGAATCGAGCACGATCAAAGCTCTGGTTGAGGGCAAACCGCTGGCGGAGTGGAGCGATTTTCAATCAGAAGACTTGGCGAATCGCCTCTCTGGTTTGAATTTGTTGCGCATTCTACATTTGCTCGCCGAGGCCGTCCGCAACGGGAGCCGCGTCACCAATGAACATGTTTCCGCAAATAAAAAGCGTCTGATCGAAGATTATTGCCAAGGATTGATTCGTTTCAAGAATCCGAAGCCGGGTTTGGATTTAAATGCGGTCGCCACGCATTCGGCCGCGAAGAAAAAACTCCAGGAACTCGCCTGGCTCATCAAAAATGCAAAGCGCGACGTGCTCGAACGCGGCGTTCTTTTGCCCGGGCGCGTCGGCGTGGGAAAATCTTTTCTGGTGGATTGTTTCGCCAGCGAATGCGGCTTGCCGGTGATGGAAATCGGCGAGTTCCGTTCCAAATGGGTCGGTGATACCGAACTCCAACAATCTCGCATTTTGATGACCATTCGCGCTCTCGGTCCAGTGATTGTGGTGGTGGACGAAGCCGACGCCGTTTTCGGGACCCGCGAAGCGGATGGAGATAGTGGCGTTTCTGGTCGTGTGTTTGCTGCGTTCGCTGCGCACATCGGTGATTCCAGTTTGCGTGGCCGCGAACTTTGGGTGGCAATGACATCGCGTCCCGACCTGCTGACCATTGATATGAAACGCCAGGGACGTTTTGGCTTATGCGTCCCTCTGTTTCCGGCGCAAAACTCCGATGATGTTCTTGACCTCTTTAACACGATTGCCCGCGTCAAAAAAATTGCGCTAACCGAACCGATGAAAAGTTATGTCGAAACTCATCTTGGCTCCCGCGCGCTCACCGGGAGCGACGTTGAATCTATTTTGATTCGCGCGAAGGAATGCGCCGTGCTGGCCAAACGCGACGACGATCTCCAAGTCGGCGATTTGGAACAAGCCGTTAATTCTTTCATTGATCCGCTTGATCCCGATTTGCTCGCGCTTCAAGAACTGGCCGCTGTGCTGGCCTGTTCGGATCGCCGCTATTTGCCTGAACGTTACCGAGATTTGGATCGCGCTGAGTTAATGCACAAATTCTCCGAACTGAAAAGCAGGCTGGCACGAAATTAAATTGCCTCTGGCAACAAAACCGTCGAGACGCCGGAAACCCACTCTAAAAAGCAGTTTTGGGAAAATTTACTAATGACCTCTATCACCAGCCTGACGAGATTGGCCTTAACCGTATCGGCTCTGGTGCAATAGGATAATTAGAGAACAATTCACCTTATGCTACGCACACTTCTCACGCTCCTGGCGTTAGGTTCGTTGCCAGTGCTTGCCGGTAACAACTTTCCAAAACCGCACGACTCCCAGACCAACGGACAGCCTATGTCTGCCGAGGAAGCTGCGCGCAGCTTCAAGATGCCGCAGGGCTTCAAGGTCAGCGTCTTTGCCAGCGAGCCGGACGTGCGTCAGCCCATCGCGATGACATTTGACTCGCGCGGGCGGCTGTGGGTCGCCGAGAACTACACCTACTCCGAGGCGAAGGTGCGATACGACACCAACCTCTCAGATCGCGTGCTGATTTTCGAGGATGCAAATCATGACGGGCGCTTTGACACGCGCACGGTGTTCTTTGAGCGCGCCAAGGTTCTCACCAGCGTCGAGGTGGGACTGGGTGGTGTGTTCCTTCTCTGCCCGCCACGCTTGTTGTTCATTCCGGACCGGAATCACGACGATATTCCCGACGGCGAACCCGAGGTATTGCTCGATGGTTTCGATGTCACCGGCGGCAACCACCACACCTTTGCCAACGGTCTCCGTTGGGGGCCGGACGGCTGGCTCTGGGGGCGCGTGGGCATTTCCAATACCCCGCGCATCGGGAGACCTGGCATTCCCGAAGCCGAACGCGTCCAGATGAACGGTGGCATCTGGCGCTACCATCCAACGCGCCGCGTCGTAGAAGCCGTATGCCACGGCACCACGAATCCGTGGGGTAACGACTGGAACGCGGTGGGTGAACCATTTTTCATCAACACGGTTATCGGCCACCTCTGGCACGCGATTCCTGGGGCGCACTTCAAACTCATGTATGGCGAGGACACAAATCCGCACAGCTACAGTTTCATTGATCAGCACGCGGATCATTACCACTTCGAGACCGGGGCAGGTTGGACGAAATCGCGCGCTGCGATGGATGGCAGTTCCTTCGCTCCGACGAGCGATTCTTTGGGCGGCGGTCACGCGCACACCGGCTTGATGATTTACCAGGGCGACAACTGGCCCGACGAATATCGCGGCAAGCTGTTCACCCTGAACTTTCACGGACGCCGCATCAACGTGGAACAGCTCGAACGCCAAGGATCCGGCTACGTGGGCAAGCATGATCGGGATTTTCTGACCGTGGGAGATCCGTGGTTCCGCGGCATGGATCTGATCGCTGGCCCAGACGGCGGCGTGTTCATTGCCGACTGGTCGGACACTGGTGAATGTCATGACAGCGATGGCGTTCACCGCAGTTCCGGCCGCATTTACAAGGTGACTTACGGCGAACCGAAGTCGCCCGCATTCGGCGATCTGGCAAGTCTATCGGATAAAAAGTTGGTCCCCCTGCTGTTCGAAAAGAACGATTGGCTGGCGCGGCACGCGCGACAAGTCCTGGCTGATCGCTTCGTGGAAATTGGCAGGACACCGGGCATATCTCAGGAACTCTGGCGGGCTTTTGCCAGAGAGAGAAAAGCTCCAAAGAAACTGCGAGCACTCTGGGCGCTGGAAGCAATCGGCGGAGTATCGAGTGACTGGTTACTCAAGCAAACCCACGACATTGATGAAAACATTCGAAGCTGGGCCGTGCGTCTTCTGGCCGATCGCGTAGCAGCCGAGGTGTTGAAGCAGACTTCAAATACCGGCACTACGGAAAATGTTTACAGCCCAAAAAACCAGAGCCTCTTTCCGACAGTTCCGTTACGGTTCGCCGAAATCGCCCGCACCGATTCCTCCGCCTTGGTTCGTCTCTACCTCGCCTCGGCGCTTCAAAAACTTCCGCTGAATTCACGACGTGAGCTGGCGCTCTCTCTCGCCCGCCATGCCGAAGACGTCAGCGATCACAATCTCGGCCTGATGATCTGGTTCGGCATCGAGCCGCTCATAGGCGCGGAGTCGTTGGCCGGTGTAGAACTCGCGATGGCGAGCGAGCATCGAATCGTCCGACAGTTCATCGCGCGACGTTTGGCCGAGGACATCGAAACGAACCCGGAGAGTTTGGGACGGTTGCTGGCGGCGGTGCAAAATTCCAACGATGGGTTCATTCCGCATGCTCAAGACCTTCTCCGTGGCATGAGTGAGGCACTGCGTGGTTGGCGGAAGACCAAGCCACCCGCGAGTTGGGCGTTACTCGCAGGTCGATCATCCATTGTGAACGACCCGGAAATCACAACCCGGGTGCGTGATCTAGGTGTGCTCTTCGGGGATGGTCGCGCTCTCGGAGATATCCGTCATATCCTGACGGATACAGCAGCCGATCCCGTCATGCGACGCAACGCACTGCGCACCATGCTCGACAACAATGCCGCCGACCTCGCGCCCTTGCTCAAGCAGTTAGTTAACGAAGAAGCCCTCCGCATGGACGCTACAATTGGCTTGCTCGAAATGGGCGATTCAGACGCTCCCACCCTGGCAATAAGCCGATATCAAACCGCTGTTGTTCGTGACCAGGCTCTATTGCTGGGCGCGATGGTCACGCGCCCTGCTGCGGCAGCGGCCTTGCTTCAAGCCATCGCCGATGGCCGGATTCCGCGCGGGGACCTTACCCCATTTCACGCCCGTCAAATCACCAGCCTCACCGCCGCCGCGCTGACCAAGCGGCTCGGCGAGGTTTGGGGTTCCGTCCGCACCAGCGATACCGAGAAGCGCGCGAGCAGCGCCCGCTTTCGGAATGAACTTTCCACCGAGCGCCTCAAGTCCGCAGATCTCGTCCATGGCCGTCAACTGTTCACCCAGGCCTGCGCCGCCTGCCACAAACTTTACGGCGAGGGCGGCAACGTCGGCCCCGACCTCACCGGCTCGGGCCGTGCAAATCTCGACTACCTTCTCGAAAACCTTGTTGATCCGAGCGCGGTGGTTTCGGTCGATTACCGGATGACCATTGCGACGTTGAAGGACGAGCGCGTGCTCAACGGCGTGCTGCGCGATCAGACCGCGCGCACCGTAACCATTCAAAGCCAGACCGGGCTGACAACCCTCGAACGGACGGAGATTGCATCATTGCAAGATTCTGCGTTGTCCGTGATGCCCGAGGGATTGCTCGAATCGCTCAAGCTCGACGACTGCCGCGATCTCATCGGCTACCTCATGCACCCGCAACAGGTGGCTTTGCCGAAGTGAGGCTCAAGGTCACCTCTCGAAACTGGGTGAAAAGTCAGGGATAAAATGAGAATGAAATTGAAAAGTAAGTGCATGAAGTTTACGCTCCGTGCCATGAAAACTTTTCCGTCGGCTCAAAGGTTACCTTACGTAATATGCTAAACCTTCGCAGTCCCTTTGAAAAACTCGCGGGTTGTTATCATTTGGCCCG
>JBKJOA010000438.1:0-3553 GCA_046593365.1 Limisphaerales bacterium | reverse complement strand
GAGAAATTCGCGCAACAATTCCGATTCAGGCGAAAAATACATTCGCTCGGAATGAGTCGTGAGCATTCCATCCTGAATATTCATTCCGGGATTGAGCGCCAGTTCATTGACCTTGCGCAGGATTATTGCCTGATCGGCAGCTTGTTGCGCATCCCTCGCCATCAGCATCGTCCATCCCGTATCGAGCGCGGCGTAAAAATCATCGTGGGCGCAATGAACATTCAACGCATGTTTAGTCAACGCGCGCGCGCCCACTTCCACCACCATCGTCGAAAGTTTTCCGGGCGCGTGATAATATTGCTCCATCGCATAAACGATCCCTTGCCCTGAGGTAAAATTCACTGCGCGTCGTCCCGTGACTGAAAACGCCGTCGCTCCACCTTGCGCCGCGTGTTCGCCTTCGCACTCGGCTGCAATTTTTTGCGCGCCGAAGACATTCAGTTCTCCCTGGGCAAAACTCTGCTGATAAATTTCCCCTCCTTCAGTGGATGGCGTAATGGGATAAAAAATCCCGCCTTCCGTAATGCGTATTTCGACGTATTGGGCAACGAGTTGGTTCCCGTTACACGTCACGCGCACGCCGGGATATTTGGGCTGGTGATCCTTGGTGGAGTTTATTGGAAGTCCCGATTGCAGATCAGCAGATGAATTAGGCATAAGCTTAAAAGGGTTTACGGGCAAAAACTTAGCATCCTGCTTTTCAAAATGAAACAGGTTTTCATAAATCAAAAATTTGCTGAAAACTTATCAAAAATTGCGCAAGCAAAGCTTAATGACAAATCATCACGATTGCCGGAACTGAATTTCTGTTTATGCAGATCTCATCAACAACGGGCTAAAGCCACGGTGTTAATGAGAAAGTGAGATGCGTCTGTCCCAGGCAAACCGGCGCTCCGAATCGCACAAGCCTGGCGCGGCGACGCTTGAAAAAGTGGAAAACTGGCGATGCCTCACTTAAAAAAGAAAAAAGGCTTAGGAACGAATTCCTAAGCCTTTTTGTAAGAACTTTTAGCAGATTACGGAGCCAACACGTGTTCCGTTCCACCCGCTGTAGCAGGACCTGGAACGATTACGCAAGTAGGAGCATCAGCAACAGTGAGGAGCGCATAGCTACCAGCAAAAGTTACTACTGTTGCAGCAGCAGCCGGGCAGGCTGGGAGACTTCCAAGAGTACCACGACCCATGTACGGCTGGATGGTAGAACCATTAGCGGCGACCACCGCAGTGGCAGCCTGCTTGGTTTCCAAAGCCCATTGTTGGATTGCTCCATCAAGTTGGCGGAGGTTGTTGATACAAGCATTCTGCTGCGATTTTGTGCGAGCACGAATGAAGTTAGGAATCGCGATCGCGGCCAAGAGACCGATAATAGCGACAACGATCATGATTTCTACCAAGGTGAACCCGGACTTACGATTTGTTTTAATTTGCATAACTTTAACTTTCTTTTTACTTGCGGCGTGAGTGAAGCACAGGCGGGTTATTATTATTACTAAGTTTACTCACATATTGCCTGTGCCAACCGCAATTCTGACTTAAGCAGCACGTATGCCACTTCAAATTTGACCGTCACATCCACTGAAACCACTGCCTTGCATCCAATATACCAATAAAACCCGAAAAATAAATAAAGTTTCCTGCCAAAATTTTACCGGGCCAGTCTCGTTTAAAGACACAAGAGCACATCTGCCGCTTGCCTTTTTTACATATTCACTGAAGCTGACACGCAAATCTTATGGAAATTCTTAAAAATGCCCCGATTTACGTCGCAGGCCACCGTGGTTTAGCTGGAAGCGCTATTTGGCGGGAACTGGAACGACAAGGTTTTAGCAACCTCATCGGCAAACCCAGGTCTGAACTTGATTTGCTGGACGCTGTGGCTGTTGAAAACTTTTTTGCCACAGAAAAGCCGGAATACGTTTTTATCGCTGCGGCCAAGGTGGGTGGGATTCTGGCAAATTCCACTGAGCCTGCCTCGTTTCTATTCGAGAATCTCCAGATTCAAAATAACTTGATTCATAACTCCCATCTCTCGGGCGTAAAGAAACTGTTATTTCTAGGCAGTTCCTGCATTTTTCCAAAACTTGCTCCACAACCCTTGAAAGAAGAATATTTGCTGACCGGCCCATTGGAACCGACCAACGAGTGGTATGCTGTCGCAAAAATTGCTGGAATTAAGCTCTGCCAGGCTTATCGGCGTCAATACGGCAGCGATTTCATCAGCGCGATGCCTACCAATCTTTATGGCAGGAATGACAATTATAATCTGGAGACGTCTCATGTGTTGCCCGGTTTAATTCGCAAGTTTCACGAGGCCAAAGTTTCGGGCGCGGCAACGGTCACTTGTTGGGGAACTGGAAAACCGCTGCGCGAATTCCTCTACGCCGACGACCTGGCCCGGGCTTGCGTGTTCTTAATGGAGAATTATGGAGGGAGCGAATTTATCAATGTCGGCTCCGGCCAAGAGGTCAGCATCCGCCAATTGACTGAATTAGTGAAAGCGACCACTGGTTTTGGTGGCGAGATCGTCTGGGACACGACCAAGCCAGACGGCACTCCGCGCAAACTGATGGACAGCTCGCGTTTATTCACGCTGGGATGGAAACCGGAAATCAGTTTGGAAAACGGCATCCAGCTCGCGTATGAGGATTTCCTGAAAAAGAAGACTAAATAAATTGGAGCCAGTTGTCGGATTCGAACCGACGACCTGCTCATTACGAATGAGCTGCTCTACCAACTGAGCTAAACTGGCTTCCTCCGTGCAATAAACGTAACGACGGACTCTTTGTCGTGGCAAGAAATTTCCGAATCGAAGCCGTTCGCAGAATTGCGATTCAATCCATCGCAATTTGAATTCGCTTCGGGTTTGGAGCTCCGCGTTTAGGCGGTCCCAGACCGCGTAAACGCGGAACTCCAAACCAAACTGCGCCACGACCAATCGATTCACCGCCTTGCAAAGCTCCGTCTTTTACGATTTGGTATTCTTCGCCATGAAGACTTACCAGACTTATCGCAATCTCCCCGCGCTCGCCGGACTTTGCTCGATGGAAGACGCAACTAAACCGGGACTTTCCATCGAAGATTGCGTCGCGCGGCTCAAGCGATACCACTACGCTTTCAAACGGCTGCATCAGATTTTCATCGCGCGCCTGACTACTGAGCCGATTTACGAATTGAAAATGGCATTCAGCCTTCACGCCCATTGGTGTGCTGAACACGTCACCACGCTGGCGAAACGTGTTGGCGAAATGCGCGAACCACCGCTCGGCCTCAATGTTGTTCCCGATAAAAATCTGGAACTTTTCTTCGACGAAATTCTCGCGGCGCCGACGACGGAAGAATTGATTATCGGCATTTACGAGAAAGCGATTCCCACATTAAAACGCGCTTTGGAAAAGCACCTCCTCGAAACCAATCCGCTCGCCGATGCGCCGTCCATTCGCATTTGCAAATTCGCCCTGCTTGAAGTGAATGAGATGATTGATTATGGGAAAAAGGTAATTGCGAATTTAGTTGGAGAGATTGCACTCCCTCACCCTGACCCTCTCCCCAAGGA
>JBKJOA010000218.1:0-7976 GCA_046593365.1 Limisphaerales bacterium | reverse complement strand
GATTTTGGCCGAGCGCCGGAAACTTTCGTTGGACGACAAGATGACGAAGTTTTTCCCGGAATTTCCTGAGTATGGAAAAGAAATCACCGTCCGCCATTTGCTGACGCACACTTCGGGACTATTGGATTATGAAGAAGTGATGCCTGCCCACGTCACGATTCCGTTGAGCGACCGCGATGTGCTTTACATTCTGTGCCAGCAAAACAAATTGGAATTTGCAGCCGGTAATAAGTTCCATTACAGCAACACCGGTTATTCATTTCTCGCACTGATTGTCGAAGCTGCTTCCGGTCAAAAATTCGCAGTTTGCCTTGCTGAAAATATTTTTCAACCGCTCGGAATGAAAAACAGCGTCGCCTACGAACCAGGAATTTCTGTTGTGCCGAATCGTGCGTTTGGTTACGCCAAAGTGAAGGCGGGTTTTGAATTGAGCGATCAAAGCCTGACGAGCGCGGTACTCGGCGACGGGGGAGTTTATTCGTCGGTGACTGATCTCTACAAATGGGATCAGGCGCTCTACACCAAAAAACTCGTTAGCCGAAAAATGCTGGAACAAGCGTTTACCATCCAGTCCACCAATTCTGATTTTGACGGAAGTGGTTATGGATTTGGCTGGTATCTTGGTCGGTATCGGGACACGAAACAGGTCTGGCATTACGGCAGCACTTGCGGATTCTCGACTAAGATTGAGCGATTTCCTGAAAAGAAATTATCGGTCATTCTTCTCACCAACCGCCGCGATGGTAACATCAAAGAAATTCCGCAGAAGATTGCAAACTTGTACTGGTGATACGACAGCAAACCCAAAGTGCGCCGTAAATCTATTTTTTTCCTGAACCAGTAGATTAAAGCGGGGGTAAATTTATTACGAGTGCGGCGGCAATTTTCGCTTTTGAAGTAGCTCGTCAGGCACAGCGCTGAAAAAATGAACTTTCCCGGATTCTTCCCGACCGGACGACGGCCAAAGTCTTCTGCAATTCAATTGCTAGGATCTCAACGTCGAGCTTCGATTCTCTCACTGGGGTCGGCGCGACTTCCATCGTCTTAGCGGCTCTATAACAAGATTGTCTGCACTGCCTTTCATTTTCAAAAAATTATCTTTCTTTGAGGAACTTAGAAGAACAGTCGGAACCGCGCTAAACCCCCCTGGACATTCGCTCAACATTTGTTGCCAGACGGCGCGAAACAGAGAAGACCGAAAATTTTATGGGGGAGCAATTTGATCCGCTAGCACATTATTGGGGGGCGCCGTCGGGCTTTGAGTTTTGAGAAAGCGCGCTTAGGATTATTGCGTGCCGCCGCTCTTTGTAAACGCGCTCACCACCTTGATGTTGGCCGCCTTTGCAGCATCCATCACCTTGATGATTTGGCCGAACGGCGCGTCGGTGTCCGCACGAATGGAAAGGCTCGTTTCTGGATTTTTCTGAACGGCCTCCATCAATCTCTCCTGTAACGTATCTAAACTGACCGGCAGAGTTCCCAGCGAAAGCGAGCCTTTACTTGATATCGTGATAATCAACGCATTTTCACTCGCGCCCGTCCTGGCTTGTTTCGAGTCGGGCAAAACCAATTTCACCGCAGGCTGTTGCTTGAAGGTCGTTGTCACCATCAAAAAAATCAGCACCACGATCAGCACGTCGATGAGTGAAATGATGATGACAGCGGGAGGCTGGCGTCGTTTGCGAACAGTGAATTGCATGGCGTTTATTTTTTTGAAACCGGCTTTGTGTTTGCGCTTTCGCCGCGATATTGTCGTCGCAGAAATTCGTCGCAAATCGTTTCCATTTCCACCGCGAGCGTCTCAACTTTTTTATTGTAATAACTCCATGCGATCAGCGACGGAATCGCCGTGAGCAAACCCATCAACGTCGCCCGCAATGCGATGGCAATGCCGCGCGCCACGTTGCTGTTATCGCCCAAAGCGGCTTCGCTCATCCCGCCGAACAAGGTGATCAGACCGTAAATTGTTCCGACCAGACCGAGCAATGGCGCGATCCCCACCACGATTTCCAAAATGACGATGCCGCGTTCAAGTTTCACGATTTCGTGACGGGCGCGGGTTTGAATTGAATCCACATTTTCCTCCCTCGGCCACTCGCAATTTTTATCGGCAAGCAAGAGCAAGTGACTGAGCGGCGATGGATTTTGCTCGCAGACGCGGCGCAGCATCGGTAGATCGGAAGTGTCGCGGCAATTGGTGACAGCAGCTTCGACTTGAGGAGGAACGACTTTCTTCCAGCGAAGTGCCAGGCCGCGTTCGATGATGAAAGTCAGACCAATGAGCGATGCCCCAAAAAGCAAAACGATGATGAATAGTTCCATGAGTTTTTTGTTTTATTCGTAATAGAAAGTGAAACGCACTTCGCGGTGATCGGATTTCATTTCGCGCCGCATCTCTTTCGGCCAGGGATCATACGGCGAGGGATCGGAAATGGCACCCGTGCAAATCAGTTCGAGCATTATATTCTGGGTCGTGTTTTCAGCGACCGTCAAATCTGTGACTCGTCCATCGTAATTCAGTCGAAATTCCACCACAATTTTTCCGGGAACCGTGTTCCGATTCTCAAGCAAATGATACCAACGCTGGCGAACCGCTGCGATAAATTCGCGATCATAATTTCCAAAGGCAGTCAGTTTGACATCAAATGACGGTTCGAGCGCGAGCCGTTTCGATCCGCCTTGCTGTTTCATTTTTTCGCCCTGCGCACCGGCCTTCACCTGATCCAACGGGCGCGGACGAACGCGCGCTTTTTTTTCCGTTTCGCCATCATCTTCCTTTGTTTTCTCGGGTGAAGTTTTATTTTGATCTTGCGGCTTGGCCACAGCGAGGTCACCGACGACTTGTTTTTCTTTTGGGCGAGATTTTGCTTCCAGCTCCTCGGTTTCCACGGGTTTCGCCGGTGCAGGCTGCAAGGGCTGTGCCTTTGGTTTTTCATTTTCCACCGTCTTGATGACCTTGTCCTGTTTTCCGGGTACTTCAGGAAGGTCGGCCTCGGCTGGCTTTTTACTCGCGACCTGAGTGTTGGCTGCGCCGTACATTTTCGCGTTCTTGGGTGGCTCCTTGATGCTAAGTTGTGGATCGACATCGACAAAAATCAACGGCGGCGACTCACGATTAACTTGCTGCGGAAATTTTTTTGCCTCGGGTGCCTTCGCCAGCGATTGGGAAATTTTCTGCAACCAGGAAGGCAAATGTGAATTTTTCCACCAACCGAAGCGTTGTCCCATTTTCCAGCCACCGAAAATCGAAAGATGCAAGGCCAGTGAAATGGCGGCGGCGAGAACCACAGGATTCTCCTTCCAAACGCTCCGTTTTTTACCAGACCAGGCCATCGGCTAAGAATGCCGCAGCAGATTTTGTGGAGCAACCGTTTAAACAAATCAAACAGAGAAGTGGACAGAATTAATAAAATTTACAGCATTAAAATCGACGCAGCCCCGCTGTATATCCTGTAAATTCTCCTCATTTTTTTTCCAACATTTCGACACGGTGGCGGAATTTCTCCGACTGTTTTAACTTCTGCACGCGCTCGGAACCAAGAGCAGAAAATTTCATCTTCCCGGCTAAAGCGGCATCTAGAAGTTTGTGGGCGCGAATGTCTGTCCGCAACAAGGCGTCAAGCGCGAATTGTCGATTGCCCTCCCCGAGATTTTCAAAATTTGCGATGAGGGCGTCGGCTGCTTCCTTGGCATCCACGTCCGCGAGGCCGCTGACCGCGCCTTGTTGCAATTCGCCATTCACGTCTTTGCCGAGATATTTTGTGAATTGCGCGCCGTAAGTTTTCCACGGCGCGACACCAAGCATTCGCAAGGCGTCGTAGCGTGTGCCGTGGGGAACTTTTTCGTCGTCAGCCATGATGGAAGCGAGTTGGATCGAACGATTCCATCGAGTTTCCAAATCGGAATCGCTTGTCAAAATATTTTTAATCCGTTCGCTCGGCCAGATTCTCTCCAGACTCAAGCCGTTGATAATTCCGCCGCCGATCACAACGGCCTGCCAGTCGTGCAATGGCTCGGTGAGTTTCGGCAACGAAGCAGACAAAATTTCTTTTATTTCTGAATCGTCATTTCGTTTTCCAGCCGCAATCGCCACTTTCCAAATACTCGGAATGCCTCGGTACTCGTCCGGCGTGCCGACTTGAATTTGTTTCACAAGTTCGACGATGAGCTTTGCGGACTTGCCGGGATTTGCTGTGATTAACGCATCCCGTTCCGGCGCGGGTTTGGTTGCATCCAAAATCTGGCTGGCGACGGCGTGAAGGTCATTCGCGTTTGCTTTTGTTTGCGCGAAGGAAATTACAGCGCAGCAAGAAAGAAGAGCGAGCCATGCTGGAATAGATGAAAGATTCATGCGCAAAAGAAAGCCGCAGTCGAAGAACTTTCGCAAACGAAATTACCGAACCTGTATTGGCATTGCTTATTCGCCACGACCATCGACAATGCGGCCACTCTTCCCAGCAACTTATGAAAATCTTTTTCTCCGCAAAAATTATCCTTGGTCTAATCCTGCTTCGATTCGGTTTGTTTAGCGACTCCGCTTCGGCTGCGACTCTCAGTGTCACGCCTTCCGCGATCAGCAACACTTACACCGGGATGATTACGCTGCAAGCCGGTGGGCTGACGAATGGCGAAACGGTGGTGATTGAAAAGTTTTTGGACGCCAATACCAACAGTGTCATTGATGGCGGCGATTCTTTGATGCAGAGCTTCCGGGTGACGGACAATCAGGTGAGTCTGATCGGCGGGAAGACCAACGTCAGCGTTCCCGGCGATTCCAATGCAACCGGCTCTGCCATCACGACGCTCCTGAATTTTGAATCCATCGATCTCGAACATATTGTCGGTCGTTACGCTTTCAAACTTTCCAGTCCGTCGGGACGATTTACGCCGGTCACGAATATTTTCAACGTCACTAACACGGCTTACGCGCAATCGTTCACGGGCCAAGTGCTCAGCAACGGCACTGCCACCGCCGTGGCCAACGCCTTCGTGATTTTGTTGGGCACTAATCAAAACGGAAACAACTTTGTCGGCGGCGTGGTGGCGAACAATTCGGGCAATTACACCATCAATGCGAAGCCGGGCACGTATCAGTTGGCCACATTCAAGAGTAATTACGTCGGCGACTTCTCTGTTTTACCAGTGACCTTGGGCGCAGGCGTCATTGTGACGAACAACGTCAATGCTGTTCCGGCTACTCGAACTATTTCAGGACGATTGGCGGACGAGGGCAATACCAATACACCGCTGCCGGGTATTTTTATGTTTGTTGAGTCCTCCATTGGATTGGTGGCCATTGGTTTCACGGATACCAATGGCAACTTCGACGTGCCGGTCACGTCCGGCGATTGGAAAGTCGGCCCGGAAAAGCGCGATTTGGCTCAGCATGGTTACGTCAGGGGAGACAAGGTTCAAACGAACACAAGCGCTGGAAGTGTCTCGAACATAAACATTCTGTTGCCCAAAGGAACCGCGATGTTTTATGGCAGCATGAAGGATGATCTCGGCAATCCTTTTCCGGGATTTGACGTTTCCGGGGAGGGCAATCAAAGTCCCTATGATTCCGAAGGAGTAACTGATGCCAATGGCAATTACGGTGCGGTGGCGTTGGCCGGAGATTGGCGCGCGGAGTTGAGGAATGATGATCCGCGTCTCACCAATTATGTTTTTTCGGGAGGCGGCCAAACCATCTCTCTCACCAACGGACAGGCGGTGCTGCAGGATTTTATTCTCAAGCTCGCGACCAATCGCATCACCGGCTCTCTCAAGGACAATAGCAATACTCCGATCAGCGGCGTCCGCGTGCAAGCGAACGGCACCAGCAACGGCACGAATTACCGGACTGCGGAAGCGTTTACCGATGGCAGCGGAAATTATTCGCTGAACGTGGTCAATGGAAATTGGAACGTCTTCGTCGCTTGCGGTTGTAGCGATTGCAGCGACAACTTGCCGTCGATTTATCAATGCCCCGCCAATCAGAATATCAACATCAACAATGGCAATGGTGTGGTGAACTTCACGGTTTTTCTGGTTCAGCCACTGCAAATCACCACGACCAATCTGCCGACCGGAGTAATTTCCGTAAATTATAATGTCAACCTTCAGGCAACGGGCGGACAACCACCTTACAATTGGAACTTTGTTTCGGGATCATTGCCGCCGGGAATTAATTTTGGCGGAGGATTGCTCGATGGGACTCCAACGAACAGCGGCACTTTTAATTTCACCATCCAAGTCAGTGACCAAATCGGAAACACGACGAACAAAAACCTTTCGCTGACGATCAATCCTGCGCTGCAAATCACCACGAGTTCTTTGCCCAATGGAACGAATGGCGTGGCTTACAACGCGCAACTTCAGGGTTCCGGAGGGCAAGCTCCGTATAGCTGGTCGCTGCCAGGATTTTCGCCTCCACTGCCAACCTTCCTCAACCTCAATTCAGACGGAAGCATTACGGGTACGCCGAACACCAATGGCACTTTTCAATTTACTGTTGGGGTAAGTGATGGAAATGCCAGCGTGGCTTACAGCAATCTTTCCATTACAATCACGGGCGGAGCGGCACAACCGCTGCAAGTGACGACCACTGTTCTGCCCGGTGGCACCACCGGCACGATTTACTCGAATCAGGTTTCGGCCACCGGCGGTCAATTGCCGTATAGCTGGTCACTGACGCCCGGCTCAACTCCTTTGCCGCCCGGATTAAATCTTTCGACCAGCGGAATTATTTCCGGCACTCCGACCAACGGCGGAACGTTCGGATTTTTTCTGCGCGTCACCGATGCCTCTTTGAACACGGCGGATAGTGACTATATTTCCATTACCACTGCTAACCCGCCACTATCAGTGCCTAGCACCAATTTACCCACCGGCACTATGGGGGTGAGTTACAACGCGCAACTTTTGGCGACGGGCGGTCAGCCTCCTTACAATTGGGCGCTCGCGAACGGATCGTTGCCGGTGCCTGCGGGATTGAGTCTCGGCATTAACGGCGTTATTTCTGGAATACCAACCACGACGGGAACTAACAGTTTTATTGTGCGCGCAACAGATGCGAATTTTTCCACTGCCAATCGTTCGATGACCATCGTCATCAATCCAAAACCTACTCTCAGTTCGCCGCTTAAAATTTCCAGCAGTCAATTTCAAATGCGTCTGACGGGTGTGAGCAATCAGAACTACACCATCCAATATTCCACGACGCTGACAAATTGGATTTCCATTTCAACCAACAACTCGCCGAGCAATTCCTTCAACATTCTGGATTCCAATGCGACGAATGGCGCGCGGTTCTATCGCGCTTTGATTGGGCCGTAAGAGCCTGTTGGAAAGTAGGAGCCGAAGGTAACGAGACTCTAACTGCTTGGGGCGGCGTTTCGTGAAGCCAGAATATTTGAGCTTCTTGACCTCGGCTCCTACAAGCCTTGAAGATTATTTTCCGATGCAGAACAGATTCTTCTCGCCACGAATGAAAATCTTCCCATCGCTGATCGCGGGTGATGGAAAACATTTCTCGCCAAGTTCATTCTGCGCGATCAGTTGAAACTCTGCGCCGGGTTTCACCACGCGCATCACGCCATCGTCGTTCAGAAAACAGACCAGTCCGGTTGCAGACACGAGCGACGCGTGATGTTCGCCCATGCGTTCCTGCCAGAGAAGTTTTCCAGTCGCGGCCTCGAAGCAATGCGCCACGCCGGAATCTGACACGATCAGAAAATAATCTCCTTCGATAATCGGCGATGGCACATAGGCCGCGCCTTTGTTCGTGCGCCAGACGATGTGAGTCTTCGTCACGTTGCCGGTTCCATCGGGACGAATCGCCAGAATGTGGTGCTCTGGAAAACCGCCGGTGATGTAAACGAGTTTCGTTTTCTCGCTGTAAACCGGCGACGCCACGAATTGCTCCGTCGGCCCGTCGGTGATCCAGAGCAGCTTGCCGGTGTTCGGGTCGTAACTCGTGACGCAGATGTCACCGG
>JBKJOA010000106.1:0-6374 GCA_046593365.1 Limisphaerales bacterium | reverse complement strand
TCTTAAGAACGACTCTTCTATATTGGCGTCGCCCGGTCAAGTCTGCGGAAAAACTTTGTGCCCAAAACTCAAAACAAACTCACATGAACACATCGCATGCATGTCTTGAGCAAACCGGGGCTGGGGGGTGCGAAGTCCGTTGGATTAAGGGGCCACGGATGGAATTGAAAATTGAGGGAACAGTTGTGTGAAGTGGCGCGGTTTAAACGGGGGCGAAGGGGAAAAAGGGATTTAGAACGCGGGCGGGAGATTTGCAGGGTCGCGGCCGCTGCCGAAAAAAGGTGATAACTTTTTCTTGAAAGGTTTTTCGACCGGTGTTGCCACATTGCCAGCGATGTTTGCCACAGTGCTGGCGATGGACCGCAGCGGTTCGACTATTTGTCGCGTAGCAAAAGGTATTCTGCCAAGGCTTTGAGGGCGACGGCTTTGCCTTTGAAAATTTTCAGGGCGGCAAAGGCGCGATGGGTGAGTTGTTGGGCGAGCGCACGGGATTTTTCCAAGCCGACGATGGAGGGATAAGTCGCTTTTTGCGCGGCGGTGTCTTTGCCGGCGGTTTTGCCGAGTTGCTCGCTGGTCTGGGTGATGTCGAGGATGTCGTCGATGATCTGGAAAGCGAGGCCGACATTGTAACCGAAATCGGTCAGGGCGTTGAGTTGGGCGGCGGTGCAGTTGGCGCTCATGCCGCCAAGGCGAACGGAGCAGCAGAGCAGGGCGGAGGTTTTCCGTTCGTGAATGTATTTGAGTTGCGCAGCGGAAATCTTTTTGCCTTCGCCTTCGAGATCGGCGACTTGTCCGGCAATGAGTTGCAATGAACCGGAAGCTTTTGCGATTTCAAGAATAAGGTCGCGATGGGAATAGCGCGGCCAGCCTTTGGATTGGGCGGCAATTTCAAAGGCCTGAGTGAGCAGCGCGTCACCGGCAAGGACGGCGATGCCTTCACCGAAAACTTTGTGATTGGTCGGTTTGCCCCGGCGGAAATCGTCGTTGTCCATCGCGGGCAAATCATCGTGGATGAGCGAATAGGTGTGGATGCATTCGACGGCGCAGGCGAGTGGCATGGCTGCTTTTACCGGGCCGCCGCAAGCTTCGGCTGCGGCGAGGCAAACGGCAGGGCGCATCCGTTTTCCCCCGGCGAAAATAGAGTAACGCATCGCTTGATGAATGGTGGATGGCTTCGTGCTGGCGCGCGGCAGAAAGTCGTTCAAGGCGCGGTTGACGGAAATTGTTCGCTGTTCCAAATATTTTTTAAGATCAAAACGACGGTCAGACATGCGGAGCTTTGTAGGCAAAGTGAGTTGGCAGCGCAAGAGCCGAGTCGAGGAGGGATGGGTTTGAACTGGGGGTCAATTTTCGCTGGTGGCGTTCTCCAGGTTTGACCGCGCTTTAAGTCATCGGCGTCGCGCGTGTGCTATTCGCGGTGGAAAAGTTCTGTGATTTCGAGGCGCAAAGAGGGCAGGAGTTTTTCCGTTAAAATTTCGCGGTTCGCCAAAATTTGCAGCAACGCCAATCCGTATTGGCTGGCGTGGTAAATTTCCACGTTGTCATAACGCGGATCAATCATCCAAAGCCGGGGCAGACCGGTGCCTTCATAAATCGACTTTTTCAAAACGGTGTCGAAGCGATGATCGTCCGCGCTGATGATTTCAGCCGCGAGCCAGAGCCGGTGATTGGCCGTGGTAACCACCGCGAGATCGGGCCGGACCAAAGTTCCGGCGGAGAGCCGTATGACGGAACGCGGCGTGAGTAAATGCAAATCGGGAATATCTGCCAGGCTTGCCGCAACCTTGTCGTGCAGAAATGAACAGATTTTTTCGTGCCGCAAGCGGGGCGAGCTGCGCAGATAAGTTTCGCCTTCGAGAATTTCTTCGTATGGCTCAGCCATTTTTCAAGACCTTACGGAGAAATCGCCCGGTATGCGAGCGGCGGTTGGCTGCGATTTCTTCGGGCGTTCCTTCGGCAACGATTTCTCCGCCCGCCGCGCCCCCCTCGGGTCCGAGGTCCATCACCCAGTCGGCTTCCGCAATCAAATCCAGGTTGTGTTCGATGACGATGACCGAATGGCCGGAATCCACCAACCGCTGCAACACCTCGACGAGTTTGCGAACATCGGCCATGTGCAAACCGATTGTCGGCTCTTCGAGAATAAAAATGGATGAGCCTGGGTTGCGGACTTCCGCGCGCAAGAGAAGCTCGGATTGTTTCCGGGTTTGAATTTTTGCATCGAGTTTTTGATTCCGAAAACCCGAGAGCAAATGCGTGACGAGTTTCATTCGTTGCGCTTCGCCGCCGCTCAAGGTGGGGCTGGTCTGGCCGAGCTTGATGTAATCAAGTCCGGTGTCGCGCAACGCTTCGAGTGGGCGACGGATGCGCGTTTGGGCGGCAAAAAAATCAATCGCCTCCGCGACGCTGAGGTCGAGGACTTGCGCGACATTTTTCCCGCTGAATTCGACATCCAAAGTTTCGCGATTGAAACGGCAGCCACCGCACGTTTCGCAACGGACAAATGCCGGTGGGAGAAAATTCATTTCCAATTTAATCGTTCCTGCGCCTTCGCATTCGGGACAACGGCCTTGTGCGCTGTTGAAGGAAAATCGGCTGGGCGAATATCCGCGCATCCGGGCTTCCGGCATTTGCGCAAAGAGCTGGCGGATCTCATCGAAGAAACCGACGTAGGTTGCAGGAATTGAGCGCGGCGTGCGGCCAATCGGCGATTGATCGACTTCGTAAACGGATTGAATGGATTCGAAACCGCGCAGCTTCATTGTTTTCAAACTTGGAAAATCGGAGGGCGAAATCTTTTTTGCATTGGGATGCTTTGATTTCACATTCGCCTGCAACATTGGCAACAAACATTCGCGCACCAGCGTGCTTTTGCCCGAACCGCTCACGCCGGTGACGACGACAAACCGGTTCAGCGGAAAATGGGCGGTTAGATTTTTCAGGTTGTGAACCGAAGCGCCACTCAAAGTCAACGTAGCCGATGACGTGAGGAGGCGGTCTGATTTCCCTTTTTCAGCAGGAGATTTAGCTGGACTCTTCACGTCGGTTCCTACGGAAACGGGTCGTCGCTTTCCTGAATGTGGGAAACATTTTTTCTCGCGCAAACAGGAACCGGTGATCGATTCGCTGTGGCGCATCAACTCCTTCAAAGTCCCGGTGGCGACAATTTCTCCTCCGTGAACGCCTGCACCCGGACCGAGATCGATGACATAATCAGCGCGGCGCATCGTTTCTTCGTCGTGCTCGACGACGACCAGCGAATTGCCGCGTGATTTTAGAATTTCGAGCGCGGAGAGAAGCTGTTCATTATCGCGCGCGTGCAGGCCAATGGTCGGCTCGTCGAGCACGTAAAGCACGCCGCTAAGATTTGAGCCGAGTTGCGCGGCGAGCCGGATGCGTTGCGCTTCGCCACCGGACAAGGTCGTGGCACCGCGACCGAGTTGCAGATAGCCCAGTCCGACTTCGCAGAGAAATTTCAGACGCTCGCGGATTTCCGGCAGAATGTCGCGGGCGATTTCTGCTTCGCGTCCTCTGAGCTTCAGGGCGGAAAAAAAATGAAGTGAATCTTCGACGGCGGCGTTTCCAATATCAACAATCGTGGGTGGAAGATTTGGGTTTTGAATTTTCCATTTTGACTTTGAGAAATTCAGTCGCACCGCTCTCGCCCAAGGATTCAGGCGCGCGCCGTTGCATTCCGGGCAGATTTCGCGTTTGCCTTCCTGCCAACCGAACCATGATTCCTCAATCGCGTCGGCTCGAGCGCCACGTTCGACTTCCGGTAAATAAAAGAGTTCGCCAAAGCCACGACATTTTGGACACCAGCCTTGCGAAGAATTGTAGGAAAAATTTTTCGGGTCGAGTTGTTCGAACGATTGGCCACAACCCGGACAAGCGCGATGAGTCGAGTGAATGGAAATTTTTTTTGAGTTATCGAGACCAAACAAAGTTCCACCGCCAAGTTTCAGTGCGTCATCAATCAATTGCTGTGGAGTTTTTGCCGCGCGTTTCGCGAGCCGGGATTTTTGTTCCAGAACACCGATGACAATTTCCACATCGTGTTCGCGGAACCGATCCAACCGCATTCGTTGATTCGTCGAATAAATTTTCCCATCCGCCCGCACTTCAGCGTAGCCATGCTTCGCCGCCCACTCGGCCACATCAGTGTGAAAACCTTTTCGATTTCTCACGACCGGCGCGAGCAGGAGTAAATCGCCACGCGCTTTTAATTCTTCCTGAAGTTTCTTCGCGAGTTGATCGCGGGTTTGTGCTTCGACTGGGATTTGACATTGCGGACAAAATTGGGTTCCGAGCCGCGCGAAGAGTAATCGGATGAAATGATAGATCTCGGTGACGGTGGCGACGGTGCTTTTTCCTCCACCGCGAGAATTGCGCTGCTCGATGCTCACGGTGGGAGGAATTCCGGTGATCAAATCGACATCGGGGCGCGCGAGTTGTTCCACGAACTGCCGCGCATAGACATTCATGGAATCGAGAAAGCGCCGTTGTCCTTCGGCAAAAATAAGATCGAAGGCCAGCGTGCTTTTGCCCGAGCCGCTGACGCCAGTAATGACGACGAATTGATTGCGCGGAATTTCTACGGAAAGATTTTTTAGGTTGTGTTCGCGCGCGCCGTGAATGCAGATGGCATTTTTACTGGCGAAAGCAGCAGTTCGTTTGTCAGTCACCCAAGACTCTTAACATTCAAAAACGGACTGCGCAAAAATTGCTATGAAAAAAAGGGGCCGTTTGGAGCCAAACTCCAAACGGCCTCGTTCGTCCCAACAGTTCCCTATATTTTCCCTATCAGGACCAAGATGACCAGTTAACGAGAATCGCCCCCAACGATTCCGCTTGGTCCGTAACCCCATGATGAACTGTTTTCCTTTGGGGAAAGGATTACGTTCCGTGATTATTTCACGACCAGATCGTTCTTCACCCATTTGACCCCCTGAACGCGCCGCGACAATTCCCCTGCACGATTCTTCTGGGCGGGCGTTTCCACGAAACCGCTCAACTGCACGCGTCCTTCGTTCACCTCGACATTTACGGCCAGACCTTTTACATCGGGATCGGCCAACAGGTCTTTTTTAACCTTGGCCTCGATTGTTTTGTCATCAATGTAAACTCCTGTGCTCCGGTGATAACGATCACCCGAACAACCGCTGTTAAAAACAGCGACTCCTAAACCCAAACAAACCACGACGCCTAAACTGCTGATTACCTTTTTCATATTATTTCTTGTTGCTGTTGATTTCCTGCTGTCTGTCATTAGGACGAGCATAAAAACCAGGCTCGGGGTGACAATCAGGGGAGACCTGTTTGAAGTTGGGTCAGAAAGTAGCAGTTTCTAAATAGAGGATTCCTTGAGAGTAAAGTCTGCGAAAACTATTTCCAGCCCTTGGCAAGAATGATTCGAAGCGCCTGTCCGGTGTGACTTTCACGGCAAGCAGAAATCAGTTCCGGCGAACCTTCGGCCACAATCTCGCCACCGGAAGCACCGGCGTCCGGACCCAAATCGATGACCCAATCTGCCGATTTAATCACGTCAAGATGATGTTCGATGACGATGATGGAATGGCCCGCATCGACAATCCGCTGAAAAACTTTCAAGAGCACGCGCACATCTTCGAAATGCAGACCGGTGGTCGGTTCATCGAACAGGAACAGGGTTGGTTTTCCAGCTTCGGCCTTGAGATTGCGGATCTCGACCTCGGTCAAATAACCAACCAGCTTGAGTCGCTGACTTTCTCCGCCGGAAAGCGTGTTGATGGGCTGGCCGAGGCGCAAATAGCCAAGACCCACTTCCTGCAACAATTTCAACTTTTCGACCGCGCGCTGGGCTTGGCGCGATTCAGAAAAGCCCACCAGAAAATCAATCCCTTCATCCACTGTGGCTTCGAGCAAATCGGCAATGCTGTAAGAGAGTCGGTCGGCAAGTTTTGAGTGAGGAAACAACTTTGGACCTTGGGCTTTGGACTTTGCACTCAACTTGATTTCAAGAACATGCGGGCGATAACGGCGTCCGTTGCATTCCGGGCAGCGAATAAAAACATCACTGAGAAATTGCATTTCAATTTTCTCGAATCCGGCACCACGACATTTCTCACATTGGCCTTGCGCCGAATTAAAACTAAACGCACTGGCATTGAGGCCGCGCTGCTTCGCCAGATCAATGTGGGCGAACATCTCCCGGATTTCATCAAACGCTCCAATGTAAACGGCGGGATTCGAACGCGGCGTTTTGCCGAGCGGCGATTGATCAACCAAAACCACGCGGGCAATATTTTCCCAGCCTGCAATTTTGGATTCTGGATTCTGGATTCTGGATTCCGAATTTTCTTCCTCCCCATCTTCTGAATCCTCATTTTCGGTTT
>JBKJOA010000036.1:0-3162 GCA_046593365.1 Limisphaerales bacterium | reverse complement strand
TTTGACCAAGCGTTACGCGGGAAACACGGCGGTTTCAGACCTTTCCTTCACCGTCGGTCGTGGAGAAATTGTGGGGCTGCTCGGGCCCAATGGCGCGGGAAAAAGCACCACCATGCGGATTCTTTCCTGTTTTCTTCCGGCTACCTCCGGCACCGCTCGCATTGCCGGGTTCGATGTTTTCACGCAGGCCGACGAAGTCCGCCGCCGCATCGGGTATATGCCGGAAAATAATCCGCTGCATCAGGAAATGCGGGTTCGGGAATATCTGAAATTTCGCGCGCGCTTGAAAGGTTTGGGCCTGCGCCGCTCCCGCGAACGAGTTGATCTGGTCCTGCAACAATGCGATTTGACCGAAGTGCAAAAGAAAATCATCGGCCATCTTTCCAAAGGCTATCGGCAACGAGTCGGCCTGGCGGATGCGCTGGTGCATGAGCCGGAATTAATCATCCTCGATGAGCCAACGATTGGGCTTGATCCCAACCAGATTCGCTCCGTTCGCCAACTCATCAAGGATCTCGGGCGAACCCACACCGTTTTGATTTCCACTCACATTTTGCCCGAAGTGGAAATGACCTGTAACCGCGTTTTGATCATGCGACGCGGTAAAGTCCTGATGTCCGACACCTCGGAGAATTTGCAGAAAACGATGAATGACGGGCAAATCATCACGGAAATTCTGGCGCCAATTGAAGCGTTGCGGACTTGCTGGGAGGAAATGGCGGAGATCGAACACTTCGACATCTCGCCAACCGATGGTGACTTTCTGCGCTGCGCCATCACGCCGAGGGGCGGACAAGATTTACGTCCGCAAATTTTTGCTGCGGTCGCCCAACGCGGCTGGACCCTGCGCGAGCTTTCGCGCAGCCGTCAGTCCCTGGAAGATATTTACATGCGCGTGACTCGTGCTGAACACGAGGAGGAAGTGGTTTAATGCAAACGTTCCTGACTTTGACCCGCCGCGAACTGGCGAGCTTCTTTGTTTCAATGACCGGCTACGTCATCATCGCGGTGGCCGTTTTTCAAATAGGGCTGAGTTTCGTCATTCTCCTGAATAATCTTCAGAGTGAATCAACCCCGATGCCCGTCACCGAAGTTTTCTACCTGACCGCATTTTTCTGGCTGATCCTGTTGCTCTCCGCGCCCGTCATTACAATGCGATTGTTCGCGTTGGAAAAATATTCCGGTACGTTCGAAACATTGATGACTGCACCGGTGGGCGATTTACAAGTGGTAATGGCAAAGTTTTTCGCCGCCATGATCTTTTACATGCTGATGTGGCTGCCGCTTCTCGGTTGTATTTTGATTGTCCAACGCTTCACCGGCGAAACGGCGGGTCTCGATCTTGGGATCATCGGCAGCACTTATTTAGGAATCTTCCTGATTGGATGTCTCTACATGTCACTCGGCTGTTTTGCTTCAGCGATGACGCGCAGCCAAATGATCGCGGCGATGATGGGTTTTGCGATCGGAATCACTTTCTTCCTGCTGAGCTTCTTGTCCGAACAAATCAGCACGAGCAAAAGTTTGTTGAGCCATGCGCTCAAATCAATGGACATGCGGGAACACATGCGCGATTTCTCTCGTGGTGTCATCGACACGCGCTATGTCGTATTTTATTTGAGCCTCACGTTGCTGTTTCTTTTTTTAACTTATCGCGTCGTGGAAAGTCGCCGCTGGAAATAACATGCCCGACCACTCTCCCAAACCCAGTTTCTCCTCCGGTCGCCGCTGGTTAATGTGGTTCAACACCCTTCTCGGCATCGCCGCATTGGTGGCCCTCGTCTTAATGGCTAACTATTTGGCCTCGGGGTATTTCAAGCGTTTTCAATGGACGCCCTCGCACCTGGATTTCTCTCCTCAGACCACAGCCCTGCTCCAGCGGCTTACCAATCAGGTTGAAGTTACCATTTTTTTTAATCAGCGGGGAGAAGAGGAAATTTACAGCCTCGCTTCGTCCTTGCTCAAACAATACAACTACGCCAATCCGAAGATTTCGGTTCAAAGCCTCGATTACACACGCGCTCCGGCAAAGGCCACGTCGCTTATTTCCAAATACAAATTGACCTCGCTCAAGGACAATAATTTTATCGTCTTTGAATGTAATGGCCGGTCCAAAGTCGTCTTTGGAAGTGAGCTTTACGATTACGACATCAATGCTGTTTTGAGCGATGGCGGGCGGACCTTTCGTCGAGAAACTTTCAAGGGCGAATTACTCTTCTCCTCCGCGATTTTCAGCGTCACTTATCCACGCCAAACCAAAGCCTATTTCGTTTATGGACACGGCGAACATCAACCGGAAAACGCGAATCATGATCTCGGCTACGCAAGGTTCGCTTCCATTCTTAAGGACGAAACCAATGTGGAATGGGATCGCTTGTTTCTGTCCAACACGAATGACGTTCCTGCGGATTGCGATTTGATGATTATCGCCGGCCCGAGCAAGGCGCGCTTCGACGATTCCGAGTTGGCCAAGATTGAAAACTATTTAAAACAAGGCCGCCGCCTGCTCGTCCTGTTGAACAACTCGGAAATGGGCAGTCCTTCTGGAATTGAAAAGGTCCTCGCCAAATGGGGCATCGGTGTTGCTGGCTACAAAATTGTTGACAAAGATTTTTCTTCTCCCACTGGCGGCGACATCATTCCAGCACAAGTTAAAGGAACTCACCCGATTTTGAAATCGATTGTGGCCGAGAGGATGGAGATCTATTTGATTTGGCCGCGCACCGTTTTTCCAAAAAACTCTGTTACTCCGCCACCCGCCGACGCTCCGCAGGTGGAAATCCTCGCTGCGACCAGCACGAACGCCATCGGCCAGATTAGATTCCTCAACGCCAATGGAGTTGCGGATTTCCACCAGGAAACCAACTCCTTCCCATTGATCGTCGCCGTCGAACATGGCTCGATTAAAAATGTCACCGAACGCGGCGTTACTCGGATCCTGGTGCTGGGCGATTCTCTTTGCTTTGACAACGCCCTGCTCGACACGAAGGCGAATCATTATTTTGCGAATGCTGCAATCAATTGGCTCAATCGTCCGCAAATGTTGCTCTCTGGCATTGGCCCCAAATACATCAAAGAATACAAAATCGTACTCACCTCACCGCAAACCAGAAAATTGCAATGGCTCTTGCTCGCCGGAATGCCCGGATCCGTTTTGCTGAT
>JBKJOA010000480.1:0-6902 GCA_046593365.1 Limisphaerales bacterium | reverse complement strand
TTTCTCGGTCGCGTCTGGCGTTTGTTCGTCGATGAAAAAAGTGAAACAGAGTTTGAGCAAGCCGAAGCAACCGCGGAGACGCAGAGACGCGGAGAATTGTTGGAGAAAATTCAGTTGAGCGCGGCGATCAAAGATGTTCCCGCTTCGCCGTCGCAACTCAAAACGCTTCACGTCTGCATCAAAAAGGTGACGGAAGATTTGGATGGCTTGCGTTTCAATACGGCCATTTCAGCAATGATGGTTTTCGTGAACGACTCAATTGCGTGGGAAACAAAACCGGTTTCGGTGTTGCGCGATTTTTTAATTTTGCTCGCACCGTTTGCACCCCATTTGGCGGAAGAATTGTGGGCGAAGCTTTCAGCAGTCAGCGGTCAGCCGTCAGCAAATTTGAGTTATGCGGAGTGGCCGAAGTTCAATCCTGCGCTGTTGGTCGAAAACGAAGTCGAAATCCCCGTTCAAGTGAATGGCAAATTGCGCGATAAACTCGTCATTGCCGCTGACGCAACGCAGCAACAATTGGAAGCCGCTGCGCTTGCCAGTGACAAAATCAAACCGTTCATTGAAGGAAAAGAGATTAAAAAAATCGTCGTTGTTCCAAAAAAACTGGTGAACATCGTCGTGGCGTAGTCCGACAGTAGGTTTGGAGTTCCGCCTTTAGGCGGTTCGGGGCCGCGTAAACGCGGAACTCCAAACCTGAAAGCGAATTCAAATTGAGCCACTACTAGTCCGCCCGAGTATTTGACAAGGTTTCAACGAGAGGCGTAATTGTTCGCGGAATCACTTATGAAAAAAATACTTCTTTCGGCAATAATTTGTGTGACAAGTCTCCTTTTCACAAGCTCAGCGCAATGCGCCACCCCAAAAGTGGGAGAGAAAGCGCCGGTCGTCGAAGGAAAAAATCAGGAGGGAAAAACCTGGAAGTTCAGTGATTCGTTGGGCAAGAAGATCGTGTTGCTCTATTTCTATCCGAAGGACAATACGCCGGGTTGCACGAAAGAAGCGTGCGGGTTGCGCGATCGAATGGCCGATTTGAAAAAGGACGGCGTGGAAGTCATCGGTGTCAGTTTTGATTCTTCCGAGAGTCATCAAAAATTTATCGAGAAGTATAATTTAAATTTTCCGCTGCTCGCCGATACAGACGGGAAGATTGCCGATGTTTACGGCGTCCGCCGGGAACCGGGAAAAAACATGGCGCGCCGTGTCAGTTTTCTGATTGGCAGGGACGGAAAAATTGCCCACGTCACAGATAGCGCCAATGCAGATGTGCACCTAGTCGAAATGGAAGAAGCGGTCGCGAAACTGACTAAGAAATAGCTTAAACTTTCTCGCTTTTCAAAAAGCAGTTTTTCACGCCCGGTTATTCTCCCAGGTCCACGATGTCCCGCGATCTCGGGGAATCCTTGAATACATTTCTGCTGGCCAACCCACAGAACAAACGTGGCTGCGCCGGATACAATCCCACACGTTTTCATCGTTTAATCTTCCTAATCGTTGGCCACCAGCATGGCCTGAACGGAGGAGTCAATTACGATAAATTATGTTGAAACAATTCTTGTGGAGTACCGCTTTCGTGGTCGGGTTCCTTTGTTCTGTTGCGCCCTTATCACTTCTGGCGCAAGGAAGCCCCGACATCATCTGGAAACGACAGGTCAGCGTTGATCGCGTAAATAGCGTTATTTTTACACCCGACGGAGCCACGCTTATCTCTGGCGGCTCGGATCGATTGATTAAATTATGGCGCACTTCTGATGGAACCTTGTTGCAGACGTTGAATACCAACGCTCCTTTCGTTCATGCCAGTGCCGTAGAGAATTTAAGCATTACGGCGGACGGAAGTTTGCTGGCGTCCTGTAGTTACCAGTTGATCCAGCTTTGGAATTTGCCGAGTGGCAATGTGCGAAGTCTCAACGGCCATACCGATTGGGTTGTCGGCGTCGCGTTCTCGCCGAACGGAAGCATGCTGGCGTCGGCCAGTTTTGATACGACCGTTCGCATCTGGCGTCCATCGGATGGAACACTTCTAAAAACTCTAACCGGCTCCGGCCAACAACGCTGTGTAGCATTTTCTCCAGACGGAACTCTTTTGGCGGTAGGGGGCGGGGCCGGCATCGTGCGCGTCTGGCGAACATCGGATTGGACCCTTGTTCAAACCTTGACTGGCCATACCGACGATATTTTTGTAGTCGCCTTTTCTCCTGACGGACAAACCATCGCCTCAGGGGGTTATGATGACACCGTAAAATTGTGGAACGTTGTCGGCGGTTCGCTGAAATACACATTTAGGGGCAATGGCGGAAATGTTTACGGGCTGGCCTTTACGCCGGACGGAAGCAAGCTGGCCTACACTGATGGCGAAGGGAGTACAATAAAAATTTACAATACCGCAACGGGAACCTTGATCCGCACTTTTACCGAGGAAGTAAATGAAGTGCAGACCGTGGCCTTTTCGAGAGATGGTCTGTTAGGCTACGGACGGGTTGACGAAACTGTTGTTTTGGCGCGAATCAACACCTCCCCTTCCCCACGAATCAGTTCGCCCACCACAGGAACGACTCTCAGCGCTCCTGCCGACATCACGATCACAGCAGCGCCAAGCAAAAGCAGCGGAATCGCGAAGATGGAATTCTTCCAAAACGGGGGTAAGCTTGGCGAAGATCTGCTGACTCCCTTTTCCTTCAATTGGACCAATGTGGCGGCGGGAAATTACGTCCTGACCGTCATTGAAACGGATGTCCTGGGAGGAAAGGCGACTTCGGCTGCAGTGTCAGTCAACGTGGTCAATCAAAGTAATCTTCCTCCAACCATTACGCTGACGAGTCCGACTCCGGGCGCAAACTTCAACGCTCCAGCCAAAATTACCCTTACGGCGAACGCCTCTTCGGCGGCGGGTGTGGCCAACGTTGAGTTTTTTCAAGACGGGATCAGCCTCGGCGAAGATTTTAATACTCCGTTTACATTTTTGTGGAGTTCTGTTCCAGAAGGAAATTATTCGCTCACTGCCGTGGTGACCGATAACAATGGAGTCACTGCCACGGCGGCACCGATCAACATCCGCGTTTCTATAGCCACGCCGGAAAGTGAGCAACCGAAGGTAAATATCAGTTCGCCGGTCGCCGGAGCAAGACTGACGAATCCCGAGATCACCCTTCGTGGTTCTGCAAGCGACAATGTTGCGGTCCAGCGAGTTTTGTACTCTCTCAATGACGGTGTCTTTAGCGCAGTGGATGGAATAGAAAATTGGGAAGCCAACCTCACGTTGATTCCCGGAACGAATGTTGTGCAGGTCAAAAGCGTGGATACTACGGGTAATGAATCGTCCGTTGTTTCACGAAAATTTATTTACGTGGTTTCAAGGCCACTGAGCTTGCAAATAAATGGCGTTGGAACCGTCAGTCCGTTGCGCGACGGGCAAATCCTTGAGGTTGGCAAAACTTATTCGGTGAACGCGGTTCCGGCTCGGGATTATTCGTTCGGAGGATGGACTGGCAGTGTGACGTCAGGCGTCCCGCGCCTTTCCTTCAGTATGGAGTTAGCAACGGCCTTGATCGCCAATTTTATTCCAAATCCATTCGCGCAGAGCCAAGGAACTTACCTCGGTTTGATTCAATCTCCCTCGCCAAGTCACGAGCGCTCGGGCTTTCTGCGAGTCACCACCACACGAACCGGAACCTTCAGCGGAAAAATTATTATTGCCGGAGAAGCTTTTTCGCTTCGCGGCCGTTTCAACGGCGATGGCACCTTCACTGGGACAAGCCCGCATCTTGGCTTGGTTTTGTCTCTGCAACTTCACTTGGACGACGACTCCGAACAAATTACTGGATCAATTACCAACGGTTCTTTTGTTTCCACGATTGTGGCGGATCGGGCCGTATTCAACGCGAGAGAAAATCCATTTTCTAACGCAGGAAAATACACGGTGCTCATTCCTGCGAGTGTTACTCAGCCCAATTCTCCACAGGGAAATGGATTTGGCATTCTCAACATTGATACCGCAGGTCGAACGCGCATTGCTGGCTCGTTGGCAGACGGAACCGCGTTCAGTCAAAGCACCGGAGTCGCCAAGAATTTGACCTGGCCGTTCTACACATCACTTTATGGCAAAAATGGATCGATTTCGGGTGGGATCAAGTTCCAAAATCGAACCAACGTGAGTGATCTCGATGGGACCGTGAATTGGTTCAGGCCGCAAAGTTCTGCCGCAAAGTATTTTCAGGAAGGTTTCACGACCAGGACTACTTTGATCGGATCTAGTTACCTGAGAACCGTGGGATCACCCGTTCTCGTAGTGCCTCAAGCCGATCAAAATGTTTTAGTTAATTTGCGCGAAGGCGATCTCGAATCTGATCTCCAGCAACCAGCCACACTCGATGCGAACAACCGTTTCGTGATTCAAGCGAACGACCAAAATTTGCGTCTCTCGGTTTCACCTACAACCGGCGCGATTAAAGGCTCCTTTATTCACCCGGTCACGCGGCGCACTACAGCGGAGCGAGGAGTCATCTTCCAAAAACAGAATCTTGCTGAAGGATATTTTCTCGGGGCTGAGCAATCAGGTTCGATCTCAATTGTTCCCGCTGAAACTCAACTGCAAAACGCGGCGGCGAGCGCAGTTGAGGGTTCAAAGTAAATCTGGGAAAAGCAAGTGAGGCTCAAAACACAAATCGTGGGATGGGATTCGTATCAACGCGACACCGGATAGTTTAATAAAGCACAATGAACGTGTTGCAGATTTTATTCTTCGCCGCTCTGACTCTATTTTCTCAGGATTCAAAAACGGTCGCTGCGATAATCACGGATGATAATTTTTTGGAGATGCCGACGGTGGGCGCGAATGGTCTGCGCATTCTTTCGCCAACATTGCTGGAACTGACTTTAATCACCACGAAAGAGCCTGCTCCGGCGAGGCCCACCCAATGGGATTTTGTCGGAAACAATTCTCAGTTGCAGACGCCCGCGCCGGACAAATTCGCCGTGAACGTCGGGAAAAAAACGGTCGCGGTGGACAAGGTTGGTTTCCGACGTCGGCCCATTTACGCCCCGTTGAAAAAGCGCGATCTCAGAATTGGAAATTACCTTTATCTGCATCTGGCCAACCCGATTGCGGATGGGGAAACCGTTGAGGTCAAAAATAAGGATTCAAAATTGTGGAGCGCGCAGATGCTGTTTCGTGCTGCAACGGATCCATTGAGATGGAGTCCAGCGATCCATGTCAACCAGGAGGGTTACTGCCCCGCCTTTGTGAAAAAAGCGATGATTGGATATTTTCTCGGGAGCATGGGCGAGTTGGAGTTACCCAAGGATTCAGAATTTAGACTTTTGAACACGGCGACGGGGAAGCCTGTTTTTTCAGGAAAATTGGTAACACGCCGCGATGTTGGTTACACCTACGCCATCGCTCCGTATCGACAGGTTTTGGAGGCGGATTTTTCGGGGGTAAAAGAACCCGGCGAATATCGGATTCAAGTCGCCGGGCTGGGCACCTCTTTTCCGTTCCGGATTGATGATGGGGTTGCAGCGAATTTCACCCGAACCTACGCACTCGGGATGTACCACCAGCGCTGCGGGGCCGCCAATGAACTTCCCTTTACACGCTTCACGCACGGGCCTTGCCACACGGGATTGGTGGAAGTTCCCACGATGAAATTTGCCACGGTCAACGAAGTTTTGGGTAATGAGACGGGAAATTTTTCGAGTAATAAGAGACACACCGCGCGCCAATTGAAGAATGTCGATGCCAGCCTCTATCCATTCATAAACAAAAATAAGATTGACTTTTCTGGTGGGCACCACGACGCGGGAGATTACAGCAAATATACCATCAACTCAGCGCAATTGATCCATACGCTCGTGTTCGCGGCTGATTGCTTCAATGGGGTCGGCGCGCTCGATAACCTGGGTCTGCCGGAAAGTGGTGACGGCAAAAGTGATTTTCTGCAATTGGCGAAATGGGAGGCGGATTTCCTGGCAAAAATGCAAGACACCGACGGCGGTTTTTATTTTTTGGTTTATCCGAAAGACCGACAATACGAACACGATGTCTTGCCGGATAAAGGTGATCCGCAAGTGGTCTTTCCAAAAACTACTGCTTCGACGGCGGCAGCGGTGGCAGCGTTGGCGCAAATTGGTTCATCGCCGCTTTTCAAAAAGCAGTTTCCGGAGGCCGCAATTAATTATTTGGCGAAAGCGAAAAAGGGATGGGCCTTTCTCGAAAAAGCAATTGAGAAAA
This sequence comes from Limisphaerales bacterium, assembly GCA_046593365.1. Classification (GTDB taxonomy): domain Bacteria; phylum Verrucomicrobiota; class Verrucomicrobiia; order Limisphaerales; family CANJXF01; genus CANJXF01. The sequence goes on along the minus strand of JBKJOA010000480.1, from coordinate 676 downwards.
ACGGACGAGATGGAAGCTACCAAAAGATCACGCACTATGGCGATGAATTCATGCATGATGACGAACTTGCCTGGGCGGCCACGGAATTGTTTCTAGCGACGGGCGAAAAGAAGTTCGAAAAGGAACTGATCGAGCATTTCAAACCAAACGATCGCGAAACGAAGCGATGGACCTGGTGGTCATTGTTTGAATCTTATGGGTGCGCCATTCGAAGTTACGCGTTTGCCGTGAAAACAAAGCGTCTTCAGACAGAGAAACTTGACTCGAATTTTTTGAAACTGTGCGAAGGCGAAATTATTTCTGCAGCCAGAGATCAACTTCGTTACGCGAATGAAAACGCATACGCAACCAGTTTCCCCTCCGAGAGCAAGCGCTTTCGTAATGCCGGTTGGTATTTTTCGACTGACCGTGCTTTTGAACTCGCGACGGCTTGCCAGATCGATTTTCCAAGCTTAAACGATCCGCGGCCCCAGTTTCTCGACGCGATAATCGGCAACATGAATTACGAAGCCGGGTGCAATCCTGTGAACGTGAGTTTTATAACTGGTATCGGGTGGAAGCGGCCGCGAGAAATGGTCCATCATTATGCACAGAACGATTGGCGAGTTATACCGCCATCCGGTCTGGCTTTTGGAAATATTCAGGAGGGTTTTCCCTTTCTTGATCCATATCAAAA
>JBKJOA010000432.1:0-6696 GCA_046593365.1 Limisphaerales bacterium | reverse complement strand
CCCGGCGGTTTCACCAGATAAGCATTTGCGCCAAGGCGATAGGCTTTTTCGATGTCGATGCTTTCGCGGGAAGTCGTTAAAACAATAACCGCCAAAGTTTTGAAGTCGGGTTGCTCGCGAATCCACTGCAACACTTCATGGCCATCTTTATGAGGCAGTTTCAAATCGAGCAGAACCAAAGTGGGCAGAGGAAATTGAGTGCGGTCGGAGAATTTTTCTGTTCCCTCCAAGTAATCAATCGCTTGCTGGCCGTCGGTTACTACTTGAAGCGGATTTTCTATCGCAGCGCTTTTGATGGCGCGTTTCATGAAGAAAATATCGTCCTCATTATCTTCGACCAACAAAATTACCCCGCGTCGTCCCATGTTTATGCTTTCGGCAATTGAATCCAAAATTTGCTGCCCTTGCCGACAACCGATTCGACGCCGACCTTTCCACCCATGCGCTCGACCGCTTTATGCACGATGGCTAATCCGATGCCCGTCCCCTCGTAGTTGGTTTGATGCGGGGCGCGTTCAAACATTTTAAAAATGCGGTTCTGATGAACGGGTTCGATGCCAATCCCGTTATCTTGAATACAGAAACGCGCGTCCGCGCCGACTTCGTCTGTCCATATTTTCAGGCGAGGCACGCGATCCGGCGGCATGAATTTAATCGCATTGCTCAGCAAATTTGAAACGCATTGCGTCAACGAGCCGTCGTGTCCCAGCACGTCGGTGAGCGGAGTTTCAATTTCGATTTCAGCTTTGGGCGGTTGAAAAGTGGGATACTCCTGAACGATTTCCTGGACCAGTTTTTCCAAATCGATGGGATGAATTTCAATTTCGTTTCGCGTAAAGCGGCTGTAGGTCAAAATATCCTGCACGAGTCGGTCGAGGCGGTTTCCCGAAGTGATAATTCGTTGGAGATAATCTTTTCCGGTGTCGTCCAAATGCTCGCCAAAATCTTCCATCAGAAAATGGGAGTAACCCTGCATCGCCCGGAGCGGTCCGCGCAAATCGTGGGAAACGCTGTAGGAGAAAGCTTCGAGTTCGGAAATGGTTTCTCCCAGTTTGGCGGTGCGCTCCACGACGCGCTTTTCCAAATTCTCCATCAAATCGCGCACTTGATATTGTCGGCGGCGGGCACGCAAAGCGACTTGCAGCGTGCTGATCAAAGTGATTGCGCGGAAGGGTCGCTCCACCAAAGTAATGTTGCCGCTGGAACCAAAAGCGTTGAAGGCGCGCATGCTGGCCTGGGTGGTGTCGCCTCCACTGGTGATGGCAAGAATGGGAAGATCAGACCAGGAGGGTTGTGCTCGGAGCATTTCTGCGAGGCATGGGTGCGACGAACTGAATAACGCTTCTTCCGCGATCAAACCAGCACCGGCTCCTTCCGTGGCAAGGGCGCAAAGTTCAATTAAATTTTCGCAGCTTTTTGTGGTGAACCCGGATCGTTCGAGAAGCGATATGGCGTTGGCCGCGTCTCCACCCGTCGGCGCGAGCACCAGAATCCGTTCATCGAGCTTTTGATTGAAAGAGTGCATTATTTTTCCTGGAGCATTTCTTCTTTCTTTCCCTGAAAAACAGGAACGCCGGTCAAAATTCCGCGAAAATCTTTCAGTGGTTCGCCAATGTGAATGCCCTTCTTGTCCATTTTCAATTCGCGAATGGTATCTTCATGCCCACCGCTTCGTTTCTTGATGACAGAGAGCGCTTTTCTCACGCGACCTTCTGCTTCAAAAAACCGGGTCAAGACAACCGTGTCCGCGAGATAGGTCACATCAACGGGCGATTGCATGGCTCCCACCAAACCGTGTTGCGCCACCGTCATGATACTGACGACGCCCTGTTGGCTGAGATAAGACAGCATTTCATGAAGCTGCAAGCTAAGGAACTTTTCGTCGGGCATGGCGTTGAGGTAGCCGTTCAAACTGTCGATGATAACGACGCGCGCGTTTTTTTTCTGAACCTCCTCAATGACAGTGTTTGCGAACTCACCCGGAGTCAGTTCGGCGGGATCGATTTGACGAAATCGGATACGGCCCGATTCCATGTGCGCATCAATCGGCATTCCGAGAGCGGCGGTTCGGGTTTGCAAAATTTTAGAATTCTCATCGAACGCAAAGACGACGGAATCTTCACCCCGGTTGGCCGCAAAAATCGCGTGCTGAATCGCCAGGGTCGATTTCCCGGAACCCGCCGGGCCGATGAATAAATTACTGGTGCCGCGATCCAGGCCGCCGCCCAAAAGTTTGTCGAAACCGGCGATGCCGCTGGAAATTGGATCTTGTGAAAATTTTCTGTGATGTTCGGACGCTACGAGGCGGGGAAATACAGCAAGACCGCCTTTCTCGATCGAATAATCATGGACGCCCTCGCGGAATTTTACCCCGCGCAATTTGTTCACTTGCAATTGCCGCCGTTGCACACCGTAAGTGACCGGCAATCGGCTCAAGGTGATGACACCATGAGCGATGCTTTGAACATGCAAGTCGCTTCTGTCCGCGCTCATGTCATCCAGCATCAACACCGTGGAATTACGCCCGGCAAAAAACTGTTTTAATTTCAACATTTGCCGCCGATAACGGAGAGCAATCTCCGCCAACATGCGGAATTCCGAAAGCGAATCGATCGCGACCCGCGCCGGTTTCACCCGCTCTACTTCGTCGCTTAAAACCTTCACCGTTTTATCCAACTCCAATTCAGAAGGATGGAAAAAAGTATTTTCTTTGACTTCGCCGAGTTGCTCATCAATCGCGGATAATTCGAGAATGTTAATCGAATCAAGGCTCCATCCGTGCGATTGGGCGACGTCCAAAAGTTCCTCCCGGGTTTCCGACAGCGTGATGTAAAGACCGCTTTCCCCTTTGCTTGCTCCCTCCAGAAGAAACTTCAGGGCGAGCGTGGTCTTGCCTGCGCCGGGTTCACCTTGAAGTAAATAGAGCCGGTGGCGCGGCAAACCGCCTCCGAGAATGTCGTCCAAACCTTCCATTCCAGTCGGGCATGGTTGTTTTGGAGAAACACTTTCCATTTTCACTTTTCGTCCGGAAACCATAAAAGAAACGCGTTATTAATTATTACAAGTGTAACAAAATCGAAACACGGTTTGGACATCGGGTAGAAATCCCAAAGATGCAACGGGGGAAAACTTAATGGTATTCCCACCGCCCGTAAAAATGGCCGTGATTGGCTCACAAGGCGTGGCTTCTCCCGATTATTTGCTGCCTTCCCGTATTAAAAAATAGGCGAAAACCCACTGGTTTAGATTATTGGCCCGTGGTCTTTTTAAAACCGCCCTTGGGCACAAGGTGACGAAGCCGGACACGGAGGTCTGCTACGGCAAATCTGTTTAAAATAATTATGAAAACAAAAATTCTCATTGCGCTGTCTCTCGTTCTTCAACCCTTTGTTTTTTCTGCTGCCGCTGCGGAGCCGCCCAAGTCCAGCTACGCGCCGGTGGTGGCCAAAGAACCGTTCGCCGAAACCATGGCGCGGATGAAAGCGGAAAAAGTCGCCGTGATGAAAAAGCAGATGGATCTGCTCGGCCAGCGTTACGATTTGAAAAATGATCCTGCGCCGGGCGTCACCATGTCGGGTGGCAAACCCGTTCAACGGGGAGTTCGCACGCAACTCAAAAAGGAGATGACATGGGAAAAATTAGGTGCCATGTCGCCTCAGGAAATTCTGGAGAAAGATATTTTCCCGGATGGTTTTATGGATTTGCCGCATCCGAATCATCCCGAAGGCGGAATGGTTTTTCCAAAATTTCACATCGATGAATTGAACAAACAGGAGGGCCGCGACTTAACTCGTTTCGATTTGGATTTCGATGTGCCGGATCATTTTCTTCCCGAATTTCCCGCGCCCATTTTTCTGACGACGCGCCCTGACCTCGGCGATGTTTCAAAAGGCAAACTGGTAACGCTCGATAATTTCTTTGAACTGTTCAACGGCATTTTAAATCCCAAACAACTCGAAGGATTGCGTCTGCTGGTCACACCTTTCCCGCAACAGCAATTCAATGCCACGGATGATCGCCGCTCGGAGCGTCCGCATCGCGGCGTGAGTTGTCTGGATTGCCACGCGAACGGTCACGCGAACGGTGCGACGCATCTGGCGGGCGACGTGCGTCCGCAGGAAAATCGGCATCGCATCAAAACGCCGACGTTGCGCGGCGTGAATATTCAACGGCTCTTTGGTTCCCAGCGCGCTCTGAAGACGGTGGAAGATTTCACGGAGTTCGAGCAGCGAGCGGCCTACTTCGATGGCGATCCGGTGATCGCGACGAAGAAAGGCGTGAACATTTTGGAGCGCGGCAGCCAGGTGCATTTCATGGCGGAGTTTCAAGAGCTGCTCGATTTTCCGCCAGCACCCAAACTCGGCGTCACAGGAAGGTTGAATCCCGCCACGGCTAGCGAATCGGAAACTCGCGGACAGGAATTGTTTTTTGGCAAAGCGCAATGTGCGACTTGCCATACGCCCCCGTTCTATACGGACAACCTGATGCACAATTTGAAGACAGAACGATTTTTTAAACCCCGCGTGATCAATGGCGCGCTCGCCGGAGCGGACGGCCCGATCAAAACGTTTCCGCTGCGCGGCATCAAAGATTCGCCTCCTTATTTGCACGATGGCCGACTGCTGACGCTGGAGGACACGGTGGAATTTTTTAATCTTATTCTCGAAACGAAACTGACTGCGCCTGAGAAAACGGATCTGGTGGCATTTCTGCGCGCTCTGTGATTTGTGTGGTCGCAGTTTAGAGGAGCCTGTGAAAAGGCTGTTCAGCAATGACAATTCAAATCTTTCTACTTCTGGCGCTGATTGGTGTGGCATTGGTGTTCTTTGCTTTCGAGTGGATTTCAGCAGATGTCGTCGCGCTTGGACTTCTGTTGACGCTCGTCATGACTGGTTTGGTTCCGGCTGACAAAGCATTCGCGGGATTTGGCAGCGACAGCGTCATCATGATTCTGGGGCTGCTGATCCTGACAGCGGCGTTGCTCAGGACGGGCGTGATGGAATTGGTTGGACGACTTCTGATACGCTACACCGGCGACCGTCCTCGCACATTGCTCGCCGTAATTATGATTGCCTCTGCGGGCGTGAGCGCTTTCATTAGTAACACTGCATGCACCGCTTTTTTTATTCCGATCGTCATCGCAGTGGCGGCGCGCGCCAAGACTTCTCCGAGTAAACTGCTTCTGCCACTGGCTTTTTGTTCGATCCTTTCCAGTTCAGTGACGCTCATCAGCACTTCGAGCAATTTGGTGGTCAGCGGTCTTATGACCACTGCGGGGATGGCGCCGATGAACATGTTTGAACTGGCACCGGTTGGTATTCCCATCACGATCGTGGGACTTTTTTATATGTTTTTCATAGGACGCCGGTTGATTCCAGATCGCGCTCCGCCCAGTGAATTACTGGAAAGCTTTGGAGTGCGCGCTTACCTAACGGAGATTTTGATTTTGCCCGATTCGCCGTTGGTGGGAAAAACACTTGAAGAATCCGGCCTGGGCCGTGACCTCGATCTCAACGTGCTGCAAATTGTGCGCGACAAAGAGAAATATTTGCGGCCTGCTCGGAATCTGACTTTGCAAGTCAACGACGTCATCCTCGTCGAAGGGGTGCGGGAAGAAATTCTTAAGATCAAAGACACTTCTGGCATTGAGATTAAATCGGATGTGAAATTGTCCAACCCAAACCTGCAAACGGAAGACAGCGGGTTGGTCGAAGTCATCCTGCTCCCGCGTTCGAGATTGATCGGTCGCACTCTTAAAAAAGCACGCTTTCGCGAACGCTACGGTCTGCATGTGATCGCTTTGAACCGGCATGGCAAAAACCTGCATCGCAAAATCAGCGAGGTTTTCCTGCGCATGGGCGACGTGCTGCTGGTACAGGGAGACAAGAAAAATATCGCCCAATTGCAAGAGGACCGCACGGTTCGCATCCTGGGATCGGTCGAGGAAAGTCGAATAGATCGGAGGAAAGCGTTGCTTGCCATCGGCATTTTTGTCGCCGCACTTCTGTTGGGCATTTTAAAAGTGGTGTCGTTGCCCGTCGCTGCCCTTCTTGGGGCTTTCGGAGTTTTCGTTACCAAACTCATCACGCCCGAAGATGCTTATCGCGAACTGGATTGGCGGGCCGTCATTTTAATCGCGTGTATGCTTAGCCTGGGCGGCGCGATGGAGGCTACTGGCACTGCCAAATATCTGGCTGGTCTGGTGGTGAATTTGGTGGGCCATGCCGGACCGTTGTGGCTGCTCAGCGGATTTTTTATTCTGTCGGTCTTATTGACCCAGCCAATGTCGAATCAAGCCGCCGTAGCCGTGATTTTGCCCATCGCGATTCAAACCGCAATCCAACTTCATCTCAATCCACGCACCTTTGCGATGATGGTCGCGGTCGCCGCAAGTTGTTCGTATCTGACACCACTCGAACCTTCCTGCCTGATGGTTTACGGCCCCGGCCGCTATCGTTTCGCAGATTTTCTTAAGGTCGGTTCGTTGCTGACTGTTTTGATTTTCATCATTGCGATGATTCTGGTTCCGCGCGTCTGGCCCTTGCAGTGATGAACCAACGAAGCCAACTTAAATTTGCATAACAAATCATAACTATGAAAAAAGAAACACGAAGCACCCAAACCAAAAAATCGGTAGGTAATAAAAAACCATTGGATCAACGCGAATATCCGTTGGCTCGGGATTCACGCGGTTCA
>JBKJOA010000394.1:0-4474 GCA_046593365.1 Limisphaerales bacterium | reverse complement strand
AGAAGAAATTACCCTCGCCAAACATCTTTTGAATTTCGGTCTGACGTTGGAAGCAGTGACCGACGATTATCGCCCGAATTTCTTGTGCAGTTATCTTTACGAACTCGCCGGACATTTCGCGCGCTTTTACGAAAATTGTCCTGTGCTCAAAGCGGAAGAAACGGAACGAAATACCCGCCTTGCTTTGTGCAAATTAACCGGTGACGTTTTAAAACAAGGCCTCGAACTTTTGGGAATAGAAACCGTCGAACAGATGTGAGGCTTGTCGCGTCGCGTCTGTGACCGCCGCAGGCTCGCCGCTACATTTCTCCTTGTGCCTCGTTCTGCGTCAGCGTAGGAAAACTTCATGCAAAATTCCATTTCGCCCGCAAAAAAAACGATCGTCGTTCAAAACGGAATCCATCGGCGAAAATTTATTTACGTTTCCTCTCTCGCCGCGAGCGCGGCGCTGGCGGGAAAAATTTTTGCGAAACCGAAATTAAAATCGCCCAATGAAAAATTAAATATCGCCGTCGTCGGTTCCGGCGGGCGCGGCGCGTCAAATTTGCAGGATGTCAGCCGCGAGAACATTGTCGCGCTCTGCGATGTGTCCGAAGAAAATCTGAACGCGGCCGCCGCGAAATATCCAAGCGCCAAAAAATTCATCGATTTCCGCAAGTTGTTTGATGACGCAAAAAGTTTCGATGCGGTGGTGGTGAGTACGACCGAACACACCCACGCTTTCGTGACTATGCTTGCCTTGAAAGCGGGTAAACACGTTTACTGCGAAAAACCGCTGACCCACTCGGTTTGGGAAGCGCGCATGATTGCTGAAGCTGCGAAAAAAGCTGGAGTCGCGACGCAAATGGGAACGCAAATCCATGCGACCAGCAATTACCGACGAGTGGTGGAGTTGATTCAGAGCGGCGCGATTGGCCCTGTGCGCGAAGCGCATATCTGGGTTGCCCGCGCGTGGGGCGATGGAGATCGTCCCAAAGGCATACCACCTGTTCCCGCCGGCCTGCATTGGGATTTATGGCTCGGCCCTGCGCCGGAACGTCTGTTCCATACTGAATACATCGTGCCGCACGGCCAACCGCGCTGGTATAAATTCTGGGACTTCGGCGGCGGCACCATGTCGGACCTCGGAGCGCACTATAATGACCTCGCGTTTTGGGCACTGAAACTTCGTCATCCGCTTACCATTGAAGCGGACGCACGAAAACCAAATCCAGAAACCGCACCTGCGACGATGAGCGTGACTTACGAATACGGCTCGCGCGGCGACCTGCCTCCAGTAAAACTCAGTTGGTATCAGGGCGACGTGAAACCGCAGATTTGGACGGAAGGTAAAATTCCGAAGTGGGACAGCGGCCACTTATTTATCGGTGACAAAGGGATGTTGCTTTCGGATTACGGCAAACACGTCTTGTTGCCGGAAAATGATTTTAAAGATTTCAAGCGACCGGAGCCATTCATTCCCGAATCACTAGGCCATCACGAGGAATGGATTCACGCCTGCAAAACCGGTGCGCCCACGACCTGTAACTTTGAATATTCCGGCGCGCTGACCGAAGCAAATCATCTTGGGAATGTGGCGCATCGCGTCGGTCACAAGATCGAATGGAATGCAAAAAAACTCATCGTCAAAAATGCGCCGGAAGCGGCCCAAATCGTCCGCAGGGAATATCGAAAAGGATGGAAGTTGGTGTGATTCCAATCGAAGGGAATGTGCGGGATTGCGGGCGGGAATTGATTGGTTTTTTTTGAATAGTTCCGGCCAAGGTGATTCGCGCCGGATATTTCCGTGGCGAACCATTATCCCCAATTGGCTGCTTGCGCCGATCGAGAACCTTACGGTGCAGAAGGATTTTAGAACAAATGATCCGGACAAAAGAATTTTTCCTTTGCAAAGGCTCAAGTTTGTTTGCGTTGCTCAATTCCTGATCAAATCGGCATTCAAAGCTCTTTCTCCGCTTCCGAAATAAATCACCATATCCCCCGCAAAACTACTCAACTTGTGCTAGTGTATTCCACTTTTCCCACATCGGCGAAAAGGAGGCCGCGACAGTTGAGGAGGCTGTTTACGGTGTACTAAATTAAATACACATGAATTGTCATTATTTGCGACTTGGCTTTAAAAGCGTGAGCATTTTTTTTTGTTTTGCAGCTACCATCGCCACAGCTCAAACTACGAAGCCACGCCAATTTCCGCCAGGCGCTATTAATCGTTTGGAAGACATCCCTCAAAGTCGTTTGCGAACTCGAGTCGAACATCTTCCGGCAGCCGCTCGCTCGCGTGCTCTTGAAGTTCTTCGCAATTTCCATTTTACCGAGTCTGATTTGATTTCTTTGGAAGTTGATCCTGAAGGCGGAATTTTTTATGTGGACGACTCCCCTGTTCTGGAGGCGGCTGAACCGGTCCTGGGCGACCCAATCACAGCAGAAGCATCTGTCCCAGCAAATCCCCTCCCGGCCACTTTGAGTTTTCATAGCAAGCCTGGATCACCGAATGTCATTTACCTGAATTTTGTGGGAGAGAATGTTTCGGGTACCGCTTGGAATTCTTCGCTGGCCCGAACGGAAATTCCGGTCGTCGCGTTCAGCTCGGATAACGATTACGCGACATTTAGCGATTCCGAGCAGATCGCTATCAAGCGCATCTGGCAACGTGTCTCGGAAGATTATGCTCCATTCGATGTTGACGTGACTACCGAACGCCCGGCGTCGTTTGGCTCCCGAACGGCGCATGCGTTGATCACACGCAATACGGATGCGAATGGGAACGCGAATCCTTCGTCCGGCGCTGGTGGCGTGGCCTATGTTAACGTATTCGGAAGTTCCAATTATGGAAATTACCGACACGCTTGGATTTATTTCAATAATCTTTCCAGCGTGGAATCGTGGGTCGCAGAGGCGGTCTCACATGAAGTTGGACATAATTTGGGATTGAGTCACGACGGCCAGACGGACGGGTCTGCCTATTACGGCGGGCACGGCAGTGGTTTTACTTCATGGGGGCCGATTATGGGCACGGGCTACAACCGGCATGTCAGCCAATGGTCGAAGGGTGAATATTACCTGGCCAATAATACGCAGGACGATCTTGCAACCATTGCTTCCAAGATTTCGTATCGCACGGATGATTGCGGAGACACCATTTCCGCTGCAAAGGCTTTATCGTTTTCGACAACAAATATTATTTCCACGACGCCGGAGAATGATCCCGCCAATACGAATTCCGCTAACAAAGGTGTTTTGGAACGCAATACGGACGTCGATGTTTTTTCCTTCACCACCGGAAGTGGCTCAATCAATTTGTCTGTAAAACCTTGGATCGTTTCGGCTGGCATGCGAGGAGGAAATCTCGATTTGCTTTTAGAACTCCGCGACGCAAACGGCTCGTTGCTTATGACTAATAATCCCGCCGATGAAACAATCGCGCAAATCCAGACCACGTTGACGCAAGGAGCGTATTATCTTTTTATTCGAAACGTAAGCGTCGGCAGTCCCTTGTCGTCGAATCCATCCGGTTATACGTCGTACGCATGCATCGGACAGTATTTTATCAATGGGAGCGTGACTCCAGCCAATGCGAGCGCCTCGTCCGTTCAGATCGTCGCCACAGTCAACAATCCCGCATTTGGTTCTGTTAGTTTAACCGACGCCAGTTTTTCTGTCGGCTCCACCATTCAAATTCTTGCTACGCCCGCGAAGTATTATCAGTTTGTCGGCTGGGCTAACGGCGCGAGCGGTCCCAGTAATCCACTGACACTTGTTCTCACGACCAATATTTCGGTTCAGGCAGTCTTTGCCGAACAATTAACAGCAAATTTTCCTACGCCTTTTTGGTGGCTCGCTTCTTACGGATACACGAATTTCGAAAGCGCAGTCGTCACCGTCGGAGCAAATGGAATTCCCCTTTGGCAATCCTACATTGCCGGTTTGAATCCCAACGATCTCACCAGTCAACTTCGCGTATCTTTGACAGGGAATGTTTTGACCTGGAACCCTCTGGCAGGTCGCGTTTATACCATTTTAGAAAGCACAAATTTTAATAGCGGTTTTAATGCGTTGAGTGACGCAACCGATCTCCCCGCAACCACGTGGAATTTTACTTTTCCCACAGTCGCTTCACAAAAAATGAAATTTTACAAACTCGGCGTGCGCAAACTTTGAAGATGCCCCACCACCGTTTCGAAGTAAGCCAGATATTCGTTCACGCAATCGGAAAACTTTGGAGTGTGTTTAAGAATGGGCAGCGCGTTCGCTTCCCGTCGGGTTTGTAGTTTTCTGAGTTCGACGTGAGCTTGTGCCATCGTATCGGCCGGAAGTGGCACACGCCGCTTATTTTTTTCCCGATTCGTGATCTTCGATAGCCAATCTTGCGTAAAACTTACCATTGCGAACCCATAAACTCCGGACTGGCCGCTTGCGTAAATCGAAAACCTTCTGATATGTTGCGCGGCCATGTTTTTTAACGAGACCAATTCCA
>JBKJOA010000122.1:0-2504 GCA_046593365.1 Limisphaerales bacterium | reverse complement strand
ATCGAGAATGGTGCGGGAATCGACGCGCGCCGCCACTTGGAAGGCGATACGCGCCGGGATGTTCGCCTTGATCACGCCGGTGATGACATCGACGCTGGGACGTTGCGTCGCGACGATGCAATGAATCCCCGCCGCGCGCGCCATTTGCGTGATGCGGGCGATGGCCATTTCGACATCCGCCGGAGCGACGAGCATCAAGTCGGCAAGCTCGTCAATAATCACGACGATGTAGGAAAGTTTTTCTGGAATGACGATATCATCGTCGCGCGGGACGACAATTTCTTCGTCAAGTTCGACGGCAAAACCATCGTGGCCCGCTTCAATTTTTTCCTTTTTCACCATGAGCGGCAGCTCTGGTTCGGAGGGAGCAATCGGTTTGTTCTTCGGACGTTCGTTGAACGATTTGATATTGCGCACGTTCACTTTCGCAAAAATCTGGTAACGCTTTTCCATTTCGTTCACGACCCAACGCAAGGCGAGGATCACTTTTTTCGGATCGTTGACGACGGGCACGACGAGATGGGGCAACGCGTTGTATTGCTGAAGCTCGACCACTTTCGGATCGATCATGACGAAACGAAGTTGATCTGGGGAAAAGCGGTAAAGCAGGGAAGCGATGATGGAATTAATGCAAACTGATTTTCCCGAACCAGTGCTGCCAGCGATGAGCAAGTGCGGCATTTCCGCGAGGTCAGCGATGATCGGATGGCCGTAAACATCTTTGCCGAGCGCCACTGGAATACGCGCTTTCGTGTTTTGCCACTCTTCGGATTCAAAAAGGTCGCGCATGATGACCTTGGTCTTGACGAGGTTGGGGACTTCGACACCAACCGAACTTTTTCCCGGGACGGGCGCGAGAATATTGATGCGCTCCGCCTTCAACACCGCCGCAATGTTGTTGTTGAGCGCGGTAATTTTTTCCATGCGCACGCCGGGCGCGGGATGCAACTCATATCGCGTGATCGTCGGCCCTTTCGTGATGTCGCCCATCTGCACTTCAATATCAAATTGCGCGAGCGTCTGCTGCATGAGCCGCGCGTTGGCCATTAATTCCTCCTTCGATTCGGTCGCCTTCACCGTCATGTCGGGGTGCTGAAGAAAATCGAAGGACGGCAACCGATAATTTCCGATGATGGGCGTTGCCGCGACCGTGATCGGTTTTGGTTTGCGCGGCAGAGGTTTGATGCGCGGAACAATCGTCGGCGGTTCCGCCGTTTCTGGCAATGCTTCAGAGCCGTTTTCCGCTCCTTTCGTTTCGAGATCTTTCGTCATCGGCTTGCCCAAAATATCCGCACTCGTCGCCGCAATGATCTCTTGAGCAGAGATAACTTCTTCCAACACGGGTTCTGGTTTGATTTCCGGCTTTTCTAACTCAGCCGGTTTTGAGCGACCGCCCCGATTGGGCTTGGTTTGTGGAAAACTCAAATCGCGCACGGTCGGTTCTGGAACAGGCTTGAGATCGGCACCGAGTCCCGACGATTTTTCTTTTTCGCCAGCGGTCGCAGCGATCTTGTCCGCCTTGTCCGCTTGCTCCTGCAATTTTCGCGCCTGCCTCTCAAGCTCCCTCGCCTTCTTCGCCAATTCTTTTTCTTCCTCCGTTGCATTTGGGTCTTCCAGCGCCACTGGAGACCAGCGTGAGCGTATCCATTCGCCCAATTGAAAATTGGTCAGGTTCAACAACGCGAGCAGGTAAAAGGTGAGGAAAATAATCGTTGCCCCTGCCTGGCCACAAAGCCCGCGAATATATTTGTCCGCGAGCAAACCGACAAAACCGCCCGCACCTGGCGCGTTCAAACTTTCTTTCAACGCCGGGAACCACGGAGAGTAAAATCCAAGCAAACCAAGGCAGGTAAAAAATAAAAGAGCCGCCCAAAGCCAGCGGCGGCGAAGATAAGACAGAAAAGGAAAGAGGTAACCGAGGCCGAACGCCAACATCAACACCGGCAAAACGAATGCACCCGCGCCAAAGACAAAAAACATTTTGTCCGCGACCCACGCTCCCATCGGCCCGCCGAGATTGTGCATCGTCTCGTTGGGTGGAACAGAATTGACCGCAAGATCACGTCGATTATGGGACGCGAGTGCGATCATCACGAGCACTGCGGAAGCGCTGAGCGCAATCCCGAGTGTGTCACTGAAACCACGCACAGCGGGCGGGTTGGTTGAATCTTTCCGAGCCATGCGCGCGAGATTAAGGCACCCGACTTTAACTTCAAAGTTCAAAGTAAATTTGACGTGTGCGGAAAAGTGTCAAATCGCATTCTTCATTGAACTTTACCGGTTGGACGCTAGGTTTGCTTTGTCCTTATGGCCGAAAAATCACTTTCCCGATTCAGAAGACTCCAAGCCCACGCGCGCGCCGTGCTGGGCGAAGATCGACTCTCCATGCACGGCGAGACAGAGATGGTGTGGCTGGAAAAATTCGCGCACTTCTGGGTCATGGTCGGGAAAAGTTTCTGGCGCAATCGCTGTCCCGTGCGCGCGTCTGCTCTCGCCTACACAAC
>JBKJOA010000197.1:0-2727 GCA_046593365.1 Limisphaerales bacterium | reverse complement strand
CGGCTCGTTCATCGCCATCGGCGTCACCGGTTATCTTCTGGAAGGATTGCGCATGGCCTGGCAGCAGCCAACCGGGATCGCGGCGCAATGTTCGCCTGTTGGATTGTTGATCATGCGAGCGTTCTCCGGCTTGGACAACGCCGCCGCGCGCTCGGCGCATTTCACGGTTTGGTGGGTTCACGCCATTCTTGTCTTCGGCTTCATCGCGTCCATTCCCTACACGCGCTTGCTGCACATGATCGTCGGGCCGATTAATCTGTTCCTCGCCCAGCCGGTGCTCGGAAAACTCGTGCCGGTCTCGATGGAGGAAGTGGAAAAAACCGAACGCATCGGCGTCAGCGCCATCACCCATTTCAATCAGCAACAACTCACCAGTCTCGATGCGTGCATGGAATGCGGCCGTTGCGAAGAGGCTTGTCCCGCCTTTGCCACCGACAAACCGCTGTCGCCAAAAAAGGTGGTTCAGGATTTGAAACGATTGATGACGTTGTCGCTAAGCCCACGGAAAAAAGATTCACTCTTTCCGTTGCCCGCACTTCATGACGAAACCATTCAAGCCGAAACACTTTGGTCCTGCACCGCGTGCAGTGCGTGCGTCAAAGTCTGCCCCGTCCGCATCGATCCACTCACGATGATCACCGACATGCGACGGAATCGTGTCGGCGAAGGCGAGTTAAGCGGCACGGCGGCGACAGCCTTGCGCCGGATGCAATCGAGTTCTAATCCCTGGGGACTTCCTGCCGCCGACCGCGCCGTTTGGTCGGAAGAATTGGGCGCACCCACTGCGAAAGAGAATCCAAATTTTGAAGTGCTTTACTGGATCGGTTGCGCCGGATCGTATGATCGCCGGGCGCAACGCGTCGCGCGCTCCGTCGTAAAACTTTTAAAAGCAGCCGGTGTCAATTTCGCCATCCTGGGCCGCGAAGAAAAATGCACCGGAGAATCCGCGCGCCGGTTGGGCGATGAATTTCTGTTTCAGGAATTAGCTCAGGCGAACATTGCCACGCTCGCCAAATACAATGTGCGGAAAATTCTGGCGCACTGCCCACATTGCCTGAACAGTTTGCTGAAGGATTACTCGCAGTTTGGCGGCGAATACGAAGTGATTCACCATACGCAATTCATTTCACAATTGATTCAGAGCGGCCGGTTAAAAATTCCAAATAGCGAGGGTGAGGGCAGCGCGGACCCGGTGACTTACCATGACCCTTGTTATCTGGCGCGGGTCAATGGGATTCACGAAGCTCCACGGGATGTGCTGCGAACAGCCTTGGGCGCAACCGCGAAGCCGACAGACTTTCGCGAGATGTTGCGCAATCGGGAGAAGACCTTTTGTTGCGGCGCGGGAGGCGGTCGCATGTGGATGGAAGAGGACCCCAAGAAACGTGTTTCCACAGTTCGTGCCAAGGAAGCTTTGGAGACCGGTGCGAAAACGGTGGCGGTAGGTTGCCCATTCTGTCTGACCATGATGACCGACGGAGTAGCTGCCCAATCCGGTGCAGCGCGCGTGATGGATGTCGCAGAAATTTTAGCGGAGCGGATGAAAATTTAAGCTATCGAAAAGTCAATTCTCCCCGTGGACTCGAACCGTCAAATCAGAAAGGGCTTTGTAAAGCTGCGGGCTGTCCAGTTGTGGGTTCTGTAGCAGGGCTTGCCGCGTTTGGGTGATGACCGAGTCAACGGCCTTTTTTTGAGCTTCGTCAACGGGCTGCGTTTGGGCGACCTGATCCATGATAAGAATTGCGGCCGTGTAGTTACTTGCCTGAAGAGCAGCACCCGCCTGAGCGACTTGTTGCTTTAAAGAAGTGTCAGCCTTTTCGAAACTCTTTTGCAGTTGTTCAGCAGCAGCTTTGGCCGATTGACTCTTACTACACCCTGCTACCAACACCGCGACGATGACCACAGCCATCATCCATCCGACTGGCTTTATATGCGTTCTCATTGATCGTTGCTGCCATGGTTGGACTAAAATGCCGCTTTGAAATAGTCGTTTTGGCTATTGGCAGTGTTCGGCACATCTGGCAGCAAACCGAAGTCTCCACTTCGCAGTTTTCGATATTTTCTGTACTCAGCGTGACCGTCACAGAATACCAGGTTGCCACCCCCGTTATGGACGTTGGAAAGGTTTTCCCGCAAACTGCTGGAAATGAATGATTCATGGGTCGAGCGGTTGGCCCACATGTGCCATTCACTGTAGCTGGTTGGTCTAAGTCCGTTTAGCTCCGCTTCATCCCTGATATCAGGCTCCGGCTGGTTCCATAACTGATGGGAGAGTGACCAGGCTTCCTGCATAAGAATAATTGCGGATGGTTTAGGCACCACTGACAGTGGCCGGCCCAACGGAACCGTATTCATCGACAAACCGGTGCTGCTGTAAAACGTCGGGGCGTAAACCGGGTTTGGATTCGCTTTCAGCGAGGGACAATTATAAACTGGGGGCGAAGGGAGACCGACCTTGCGACCAAGATAAGGCACCAACAGATTTAATGCGTTCGGCGGGGCAGATGGATTATTGAAATCACTAACCGGATGACGTTTGGTCGGCAGTCTTCGCGTGTCCTGCTCATACATGTGGAGAGCCATACCCACCTGCCGCATATTACTCAAACACGCCACGCCTCTACCCTTTTCCTTGGCCTTCGAAAGCGCTGGTAGAAGCAATCCCGCCAAAATGGCAATGATGGCAATGACCACCAGCAGTTCAATGAGCGTGAAACCAATGCGGCG
>JBKJOA010000319.1:0-14731 GCA_046593365.1 Limisphaerales bacterium | reverse complement strand
CGCGCTTTCTCGATGGCGATGCCGGACAATTCAGCGAGCGCGGCAAGGATGCGGATTTCTTCATTTGAAAAACTGTGAACCTGCGCCTTGTAAACATTCACCGCGCCAATGGCCTGGCCGGCGAAAATTAACGGCACGCTGAGCAGTGAAACCAAACCCTCATGCCGGCCCACCTCGAAGCTTTGATAGCGGCTGGAAGTTTGCACGTTGTCCACCTGCAACGGTTTTTTGCGACGAACCACCGCGCCGAGAAAAGTTTCCGCCATGCTGAGGCGAGGGCGGTTGATGTAATCTTTTTCAGCGCCAAAACTGGCGCGCAACTCAAGCCATTCGCCCGTTTCGTCCAGCATCAGAAGCGAACACATTTTGGCGTTCATCAACTGACACGCCTCTCGCGTGATCACCTGAAGGGCTTCGTCCAGGTTTAGAGTGGAATTAATGGTCTGGCCGACACTCACCAAACTTTCGAACAAACGCGCTTTGACTCGTAACTGTTCGTGCAGCCAGGTGTTATGAATGACTTTCGCCGCTTGTTCGGAAAGTGCTTGCAACAGTTCCTGGTCCTCTTCCTTGAAAGTATTTTCCTGGTCAGAATCCACGTTGAGAACGCCGCGAATTTCTCCCGCTACTTCGAGGGGTACGGCGAGTTCAGATCGTACTTTCGGTTGAACCACAACGTATCGCGGATCGTGCGCGACGTTGCCGACGCGCGCGGGTTTACCAGTTCGCGCAACCCATCCGGTAATTCCTTCACCAACCCGCAGCTTGAGCTTGGTCGCGTTCTCTGCCAAACCGATGGATGCGTGGATTTCCAGGAAGCCGGTGGTGGGGTTGATCAGGATCAACGAACCGCTCGAAGCGCGCATCAAGCGCACCGCCTCGCGCAGAATCAGTTGAAGTGCTTCCTGCGAATCGAGAGTAGAGTGGATAACGTTGCTGACCTGGAACAGAACGTTCAGTCGATCGTAACGATTTTTCAGTTCAGCCAACTCGCTCATACAAACTCGCGGGCTACGATAAGCGCGCACTTGGGGAGTTGAAAGGAATTTGGCTCGCCTAAAGGGTTCTTCCAGTTTTAAATTTCTTGCTCCCAATCTGCAAAATAGAATTTGTGGAAATCGCAAGTAATGAAAACTAGACCAACATCTTCCCTGAAAGGCATCCGCCCAGGTGCTTTCACCTTGATCGAACTCTTGGTCGTCATTGCAATTATAGCGCTCTTGGCGGGCATGCTCTTGCCAGTGCTCGCGCGAGCCAAGCAGAAGGCGCAAGCGGTCCAGTGCATCTCGAATCAAAGCCAAGTCGGAAAGGCTTACTTCATGTATACCGAGGACAACCTCGACTATTATCCCGCGATCCGGGATTGGGCTTCAACCGGAGGAAAAGACGGACAATATGATGTGTTCACAGCAGCAACCAATCGGCCTCTGAACATCTACATCGGACGAGCATACCGGGCGTTCGCGTGTCCGGCGGATAAAGGTGATTTGTGGGCAGAGATAAACTTGGGCCGTAAAACGACGAACTGTTTCGAGCAATATGGCAACAGTTATCTCACTGAGTTTGGGTTTGATTATTATATGGTGAAAAAGGTTTGCGGCGTTGCGGGAGATCTGAGCAACCGTTCTATCAAGCAAGCCGAAGTCGCGCTTAGACCTTCCAACAAAATCATCCAAGGGGATTGGATCTGGCATTCAAATCGGGACACAACTCAGAATCGGCATATTTGGCATAATTATAAGGGAAAAAACCGCATGGTAATGTTGTTTGGAGATACCCACGCGGAATATTTTAAATTTCTTACCACGACCGAAATGAATGCATTGGCAACGCGAACACCCGATCGGAATTGGAAATGGTGGTGATACACCTCTACACCAGCGGCAAAAGCCCTCTCAACGGGTTTATGTTCCTGGCGATGTGGAGAGCACCGGATGGATGACCGACATCAACTGTTTCCCGCTCCGAAGCATCGAAAGCGGGATCTACTTCCCTTCAACTGGATCAATAATTCTATTCTCTTTTTCCGGCGCTTCTTTTTTCTCCACCATCAGTTGCGCTCGCTCGCGAAGCAAAGGATCAATAGTCCATTTGGCAACGAGGTAAGTCCATTTCTCAAGTTCCTTTTCCTGCTTGAATTTGTCCTCAAGCTGTTTCTTTTTGTCGGTAAACTCCTTGTCCAATTTCGGTTTGTCTTCCGGTTTTTCGTCTTTACCGGCAGCGCGTTCTTTCGGGAGATTTGCGTTTACCGTCAGGTTCAGATGATAATTTTCTTCAGACGCTTTGGAAATTTTTAGTGTGTAGGTAAAATCATCAAAAGTTTCGAGCGTCGCTACAGTCGGTTTCTCCGCGTTCGGTTTCGCATCGATCACCACGTCCACAAAACTCGGCGACGCCAACGAATTAGCCACACCGGAAACTTTGTTCGTATCAAACTGTTCGGTCGGCTTCACGTCAGCCAATGTCCATCCCCCCGTTTCATTTTCCCGCGTCAGCTTCCATGAATTCGTTGCGTTTGTCGTAACCAGCGAAATGGCGCGAACTCTTTCCACCTTGAAAAAATCTTTCTTCAACCAGTTTTCCGGCTTCGCTTCCAATTCGGTCAACGCGTCTGAAATCAGGAAAACATTTTGTCCATCAGTGCCAAGCAATACGTAGCGCCCATCGGGAAAACCTTCATCTCCTGGTTCAGAAGCCCGCGCCGATTTTCTTAAATGCTTTTTACCAAGAATAGCGGAATGCATCGCTTTCCCCGACTGATCTTTGAACTCAACGAGCGTTCCAGAGTTCGCGCCTTTGGATGGATCGACCAATTCGAGCTTCGCAAACTGGGAGGCCCCAAGCGGTTCACTCTGGCCGATTTTCAACTCATTGGCCTTCAAGAGCAGTTCGCTGATCTGCGAAAAATTGGCCGGGTAAAAACCTCTCTCCTGCACCCGCCAAAGGTCGTCCTTTTTAACGAGGTTCAATTCAGCCCCGCTCTGTTTGACATGAATTTGCGCCACATCATTGACGGCAAACTTCGGAAATAATTTCTGTCCCAGCTTTTGGTCGCTCGGTTTCCATGAATTACTTTGTCGATTCAACAGAACCAGGCCAGCGCCGCCAATCAGCAGCACCAGAACGATGAGAATTGTCAGTTGTTTGCGATTCATTTTGCCGCAGTCCTTTTACGTTTCACTACTGCCAGAGCCAATCCGGCGAACGCCACGGCGATGGGCATCCCAGCGATGTTGATGACCTTTGTCCAGAATTCAAGCCCGTCCGTTTCTTTGCGCAATTTTTTCCGTTCCTCCTTTAACGCAATTTTTACCTCAGATTCTTTCTTCCGAAATTTTTCAATCTCCTTCTGTTGTTCCGGCGAAAGAATAAATTTCTGCCCGCTTTGCTTGGTCTGCTGCAACTCGTTCAATTTCTTCTGCGTGTCGGCCAGGCTATCCTCAGTCTCTTTGATTTTGCTGCGGAAATTCTCATCCGCCTTCGCTTTCATTTCGTTAATGCGCGTAAATGGCCGGTTCATCGAAGCGCGGCTGCGCAGATTAATTAAATTGCTGTCTCCGGAAAGTTGTTCCACGAGACTCTGCACGAAATTCAAGTTGTCGTTGATGGGCCGGACAATGCGTTGGCCGAGGAAATTTTGAATTTCGACACTGACCTGATCTTGCAACATATCCGCATCTGCAACGAGAACCACCGCGTTATCAGCCGTTGTTTCTTTCAATGGATTCTCATTGGTGGTTTCCGGCTTTTTATCCTCGGTTTTATCTTCCGGCTTTTCGGTGGATTTCGGTTTTCCATCCGGGAAAGCAGTTTTAAATTTTCCGGTGAGTCGAACCGCAATGGCATATTCCTTGCCCGAGGATTTGAATTCTTTAGAAATCTGTTCGCCGCTCAGGCTGGCCATTACACTGTCCACTAGCTGCGAATCCGAAGTGGTTTTCAGCAACACCGTTTCTTTCAAACCGCTCGCTGGTGTTCCAGTGAAAACGCCTGCAAACGGAATCACCAGCGAATTGATTTCGCTAGTAACGACGTCGTTGCTGTTCATTCCTTTGCTGTTCATCGCCAAAACGGATGGCATCGCGCCGCCCTGCTGATTGCGCGCGCCGAGGATTCGATCCGCAGCCACCTTGCCCGGTTCCATCTCCACGCCCCAAGCCTTCAGCAATTTGTCGAGCGAGGATTGCCCGCCGCCTCCGCCAAATTGCGCGAGCTGGTTGTTCTGTTGATCGAAGTAGGCCATCGGATCGATGAACGCGATCAGCTTGCCGCCGCGCAAAACGAATTGATCGATCGCATATTGCGCGGATGGAGTGATGTCGCGCGGATGCACGATCAGCAGAACGTTGATGTCGGCGGGAATTTTATCGGCGGTCAACTCGACCGGCTTGACCGTAAAATCATTTTGCAATTCCGTCAAAAAGGTCCAGGGCTGTTGTGGTTGCTGCCCCATCCGTTGCGCCATCGGGTTTGAAGGCTGGCCGAAAACCGGAAACGCGCTCATCACGCCGACCATGGGCTTTTGTGGGGTGACGACCCGGGCGACGGCGCGCGAAATGTCATATTCCAAAAGACGCTCGCGATCAGGAGTCAGGAAAGGCATCGCCACTTTTTCGTCGAGCAAACTGATGACAAGTCCAAGATAAATTTTCTCACCGCTTGGCAACATCTGTCCCTCAATCCCGTTGAGTCGCGCGGAATCTTCCGCGTCAGAATCAGGTGTCGGGTTGTATTTTTCCACCAGGATTTTTCCTTTGCCGGCTTGCTTGTATTCACCGAGCAAATCTTCCACGCGCCTGGCGTAGGTCTTGAAAAAAACCGGCATTTCATCGCCC
Source organism: Limisphaerales bacterium (assembly GCA_046593365.1). Taxonomy (GTDB): domain Bacteria; phylum Verrucomicrobiota; class Verrucomicrobiia; order Limisphaerales; family CANJXF01; genus CANJXF01. The sequence goes on along the minus strand of JBKJOA010000319.1, from coordinate 9,896 downwards.
TGACTGCAATAAAATCGGACCGTTACTCGCGAATCGAGCTTGTCCAAAATCTTCTTCGTGCCGGGCGAAAGCGTGTAAACTTTTTCAGCGGTCAAATCGACGCGCTTTTTGACGGCACCGGTGATGACGTTTAGCGCCAGGATGATAATGAACAACGCCAAAACGCCAACGGTTGAATAAAGAATAGTCTCAAATTGTTTGTTTTTCATGGCTCGTCCTTGAGGTTAGCCGGCTCGGTTCCCACGAATAATCACGCCCGTGGTGAAAAGCGAAAATCCGATGATCGACAGGAAAAATATAATATCGCGCGAATCCAAAACTCCTTTTTGGAATCCTTCAAAATGTGTCATCACGCTGAATGCCGCGACCGTTTCAACCAGCCGCGGGCTTTCCAGGCGCAGGAGAAGATTGGTCACCGGCGGATAGCCGCACAAAATCAGAAAGAGGCAAATCACTACGGAGATAATGAAGCTGACGACTTGATTGCGAGTGAGCGCGGAAGTCATGCAACTGATCGCCAGATAACTTCCAGCCATCAACAAGCTCCCGACGTAAGCGCAGAAGATCACCCCGTTATCTGGATTGCCGAGGTAATTTACGGTGATGATCACAGGAAAAGTCAGCACCAGTGCGAGGATTAGAAAGAGCCATGATGCGAGAAATTTTCCGACAATCGCCTGCCAGGTTGTAATCGGCATCGTAAGCAACAATTCCATTGTGCCGAGTCGGCGTTCTTCCGACCACAAACGCATCCCGACGGCGGGCACGAGGAATAAATAAAGCCAGGGATGCCAGGTGAAGAATGCGCTGAGTGACGCCTCGCCTCGTTCGAAAAAGCCACCTGCCATGAAAGTAAAAAATCCCACTAACAACAGGAAGATAACGATGAACACGTACGCGACCGGCGAAGCGAAATAACCGCCCAGCTCACGTTTGGCAATGGTCCGAATGTTTCCCCAGGCGTTCATTTCCGTTCCTCCTTTTGCGCGGTGTCCGGCATGGTAATGTTGCGGAAAACTTCATCAATCCGCCCTTCTTCAGTGTGCAATTCTTCGATGCGCCAGTTTTCTTTCATGCTTAATTCCGCGAGGTTCCGGGCCAATTCGCCTTCCACGCCGTCCGGTTTTGGAAATATCCGCAGCGAAACTTTTTGAGAACCTTCTTTCAAAACGATCACTTTTTTCACAGATGGAAGTTGACCGATTTTCTGCTTTATCGCGGCGGACTCCACCCCGGAAATGCGCAACGAAACCGCACCCGCTAAATCAGAACGCTGTTTCAATTCCTGCGGCGTGCCGTTTGCCACAATTTGTCCGCGATCAATGATGATGGCGCGCGAGCAAACCGCATCAACTTCCTCGAGAATATGGGTGGAAAAAATGATGGCTTTCTTCTCACCCATTTTGCGAATGAGAGTGCGCACTTCATGCTTTTGATTCGGATCCAGTCCGTCGGTCGGTTCATCCAAAATCAATACTTCGGGGTCGTGGATAATCGATTGCGCAAAACAAGTCCGATGCCGATAGCCTTTGGAAAGCGTTTCCACACTTTGATGAAGCACGTTTTCCAGGAAACACATTTCAACGACGCGATTCACCGCGCGTTTTTTTTCGTCGCCGCGCAAACCGCGCAACTCAGCCGTGAAATGGAGAAACCCGCTCACCGTCATGTCGGCATAGGAGGGCGCATTTTCCGGGAGATAACCCATGAGCCGTTTGGCGGCGATTGGATTCTCAACTATATCGAATCCGCCCACCGAAAGTTTTCCACCCGAAGGAGGAATAAAGCCGGTGATCATGCGCATGGTCGTCGATTTGCCCGCGCCGTTAGGCCCAAGAAAGCCGAGCACTTCGCCTCGCTCGACCTGGAACGAAATTTCGTTCACCGCGAGCTTCGACCCGAAGGATTTGCTTAAATTTTCAACTCGTATCATCCAATTATCTCCAATAAAACCACGATTAAATCATAACGTTGGAGTTCAAACTTTAGTTTGTTCTCCGCCGGGCAAGCTCAAGCTTGAACTCCAACTTTGTGAATCTGAACCGCACTGACTAAGGTTTTCCGGCAGTTCCGTCAACTCATTCGGCTAATTTTGACAAATAGTTGTAAAAATGTTCAAAAAAATTCAACCTGCAGTTTGCCGATGAAAATTTTAATGCTTTGGAAAAACAAACGATTTCGTAGAGATGCCTCGGTGAGGCGTCTCAAATTGCAAGGTGAACCCACCCGGTTGAGACGGCTCACCGAGTCGTCTCTACCATTGTTTGGAGGTTTTATTTTTAATTTTCCAAATTTCAAAATCGCAATCTGTTTGGGCTTTGGAATTTTCCTCACCGCTTGCAACACGATGCCACTCCCGCCCTCGAATTTTAGCGAGCCGGGTTGGAAGATTCAGCATGGCCAGGCGGTTTGGCGTGCGAAACGCGATGCGGCAGAATTGGCAGGTGAAATTTTGCTCGCGGAGCATTCCGACGGACGAACCGTCCTGCAATTTACGAAAACACCCTTTCCCTTTGTCATCGCGCAAACGACGCCGAAGAGTTGGCAGCTTGAAGTTCCTGCCCAAAATAAAAAATATTCGGCGCCAGGAAAACCACCGGCGCGAATCAGTTGGTTTCATTTGCCACCGGCGCTGAAAGGTATCGCGCCGCTAAAGCCATGGTTTTTTAATAAATTGGAAAACGAAAATTGGCATCTGGAAAACAAAAAGACCGGTGAAATGATCGAGGGATTTTTGAATCCATGAGGCTAATTTAAAAACAGCACAGCCCCGGACGGGCGGAATATTTATAGAAATGACGCAAACAAAAACACAAAGCTCCGTGAGAGCGCCTTATGATTCCCTCAGCCGGGGCGGGACGGGAAAAATATTACCCTTCGCCTTGTCGCCCCGATGGGGAGCGGTCGTAAAAGGAAAAGGTCACTATAAATATGCCGCTCCTCCGGAGCTAAATAATGGCTTTACGAAATCTCGGAAACCACAGGTCAGCGGCGCATGAAATTCTCCCGCCGCTGGCTTTGGTTGCTTTTGCTCGTGCCGATTGCGATTGGCTTCGCGCGCTTGCGTTTCGATGTCGAAATTTTAAATCTGCTGCCCGAGAAGTCTGGAATCGTTCAAGGCTTAAAACTTTACCAACAAAATTTCTCCAACGGTCGCGAGTTGATTATTACGCTGCGCTCCGACGACGCGGAAAAAACGGAAACCGCCGCCCGGTCACTGGCTGACGCATTTCGCAACGCCACCAATCTTGTCGCCGACGCCACCTGGCAGCCGGGCTGGCTCGAATACCCAACCCAATCTGCGGAACTCGTCGCCTTTATGTGGTTGAATCAGCCCCCGGAGATTTTTGGAGAACTCACCCACCGGCTCGCGCCGGGAAATTTATCCGCAACGCTGACTGCGACCAAAGATCGTCTGGCAAGTTCGCTGTCACCAACCGACATCGCGATGGGGAGCTATGATCCGTTTAATCTGATGCGGTTGCCGGAATCGGTTTCTTCCGCCATGCCGATTGGCACCGGACAGGAACTTTTCTCCTCTGCGGATGGAAAGTTTCGCCTCGTTTTTGTGGAAGCAAATTCCAATCTCGCGAGTTATCGCGATTGCCGCAAATGGTTAAATTCCATCAAAGCCATTGTTGCTGCGGAGCAATCGTCAGCCAAATTTCCCAAGGAAATAAATATTCAATACACCGGGCGTCCAGCCTTCGTCACCGAAATCGCCGGAGGCATGGAGAGCGACATGGCCGGGCCTTCGCTCTGGACGCTCGGCATTATTGCGCTCCTTTTTTACATTACGCATCGTCGCTGGCTCCCACTGCTTTGGTTGCTCGTCTTGCTCGCAATCATCCTCGCCATGACGCTCGCTTTTGGTGGATTGATTTTTGGGACGCTGAGCGTGGTCAGTCTCGGCTTCGCTTCCATCCTGCTCGGTCTCGCCGAAGATTTTGGAATCGTTCTTTACCAGGAATCGCAGAGTCATCCAGAACTTTCCGCTGAAGAAATTCGACGCGAAACGCGCGCCGGAATTTTTTGGTCGGCGGTTACCACATCCGGCGCATTTTTCCTGCTGAACCTGAGCGGCCTTCCCGGTCTCGGCCAACTAGGCTCGCTCGTCGCCATCGGAATTATCATCGCCGCCATCGTCATGCAGTATGCCTACCTGCCGCCGTTGATGCGTTCTACGAAAATAATTTCCAAAATTTCTCAACCCGAGGAGGAACAAAAGACCGATGCGGAAAATTTTTTGCGTTTCAGAAAAGCGACCAGCGCAGTCTGGCTCGGGACGCTGGTGTTTTTGGTTGGGCTGATCGCGGTTTGCCTTAAATTTTGGCCGAGCTTCGATCAATCGCCCGATGCGTTACGCCCAAAAAACAGTCAGGCTTACGCCGCCGTCGAAGAAATCAAACACAACCTTGGCGGCGCGCAGGAGCCACTCTGGATTTTGACGCCTGGACGCGATGAAACCGAAGTCGCGCGTCGTTTGCAACGAGTCGAAGCCGAACTTCGCCGCGCCGTTTCCAACGAATGGATTTCCAGCTACACGCTTCCGTTGATGCTCTGGCCGCAACCGGCAAATCAAACGACCAATCGCGCTGCCTTGAAAAATTTACTCAAAGGCCAGGAACAGTTGCACGATGCGGCACTGGCGAGTGGTTTCACGAGCAACTCGCTCTCCTTGACCAAATCGCTTTTTCAAACCTGGCAAAGTGTCGCTTCGCAAACGAATATTTTTTGGCCGACGAACAGGGCGAGCCGCTGGATTCTCGACAAAGTCGTAGCGAAAACTCCCGCCGGTTTTGTTTCTGTCGGGTTAATTTATCCCGGCACCAATTCTTCCAGCGAAACCGTTTCAGCAAAAACCAAATCGCTCGCTGTGGACTTATCCCGCGAACTGGAAAAAGACGGCGTCATTTTGTCGGGCTGGTCACTACTGGGAACTTCCATGTTCGATCTCGTGAAGGAAGATTTTCCGCGAGTCATTATCCCAATACTTTTGCTGGTGACTTTTTCGCTTTGGCTCGCCTTCCGCAGCGTTCGAGAACTCTCGCTCAGTTTGCTGACACTGGTTTTCAGCGGACTTTTCCTGGTGATGATCATGTCCATCGCGGGATGGACGTGGAACTTGATGAACATGATGGCGATCCCGCTTTTGCTGGGAATGGGCGTCGATTTCAGCATCCACATGCAACTGGCGCTGCGACGTTATCGAGGCAATCCGAAACTCATTCATAAATCGATTGGTCGCGCTTTGCTCCTCGCTGGTTCGACGACCGTTGCCGGATTCGGCTCGCTGATTTTTTCCTCCAATACGGGATTATCAAGTCTTGGAAAAATCTGCGCGACAGGAATTGCCATTGCAATGTTGACGTCAGTTTATCTGCTGCCGATGTGGTGGCGCAGCACTCTCGGAAAAAATTTCGGCTCAATTGCGCCAAAGAAAGACGTGTGACAGAAAACTCTCTAGCGCCACGGTTGGCCAAAGCCTCGGTTTTTTATCGCAGCGCTTTCTGGCGGCTCGGGCTTGTGCTCGCCCGAAATCTTCCTCCTTACATCTCGCAGGCATTGTGCCGTGCGATCGCTGGAATTTATTGGCGCATTCACCCTGCTCGATTGGAAACTGTGGCGTGCAATCTGGCCGGCGCGCTCGATGGAGATCACGTCAAAGCTCGTGTGGTAAGCAAGGAATTATTTCGCCAGTTCTCCGTCAAGCTCAGCGATTTGTGGCGTTACGAAAGCGGCGTGGCCATCGACGATTTGTTTTGCGAATTGACCGGCTGGGAATATTTTCTCGCGGCGCAGAATCAAAAGCGCGGGGTGTTGATTCTCACGCCGCATCTAGGCAATTGGGAATTTGGCGCGCCCTTGTTGTCCAAACGCGGATTCAAGCTGCTCGTTGTCACGCTTGACGAACCCGATGATCAACTCACCGAAATGCGCCAGGCCGCACGCGCAAAATGGGGGATCGAAACTTTGGTCATCGGCAAAAATCCATTCGCATTTGTGGAAATTATTCGGCGACTCGAAGCGGGCGCGACCGTCGCGCTTTTGGTTGATCGTCCGCCGCCGAGTAGCGCAATGGCTGCGCAACTTTTTGGAAAACCATTCGCCGCCTCTGTAGCCGCAGCAGAATTGGCGCGCGCTTCAGGATGTGTTTTGTTGCCCGTCTATTTGCCGCGAAAGAAAAACGGTTATGCGGCGCACATCTTGCCAGAAATTTCTTACCACCGCCCCGCCTTGCGCGCTATTGAAGCCCGGCAACAGCTTACACAACAAATCGTAAGTGTTTTTGAAAATCCGATCCGCGAACATTTGGATCAGTGGTATCATTTCGTACCAATATGGCCGGAAGCAAATACGTCAAAGGAAATAGTATGAAAAATAGATTTTTAAACGAATTGGTTTCAATCCGACTGCGCCAAACTGAAAAACGGAGCGCCGGTTTGCAACCGGCTTTGAACAGTATGCGCGTGAAAGCCGGTTGTAAACCGGCGCTCCGTTTCTGGCACGCGCTTGGGTTTTTCTTTTTTGTTTTGCCAACCCTTCGCGCCGACACCGATGCGCTGGTTAAAAACTGGCTGGACAATCAAACAAATATTCACACTTGGTCCGCAGATTTTACGCAAACGCGCTCACTCAAATCACTCACCCAACCGCTGATCTCCACCGGCCAGGTTTGGTTTGCTGCGCCCAATCGTTTTCATTGGGAATTGGGCCATCCCGCGCAAACCATCGCCATCCGTCAGCCGGAACAAATGCTCGTCATTTATCCGAAACTCAAACGTGTCGAAAAATATCCGCTAACCGGAACGCAAGCAGGTCCGTGGCGCGATGCGCTCGCCTTGCTGGAAGCAGGATTTCCTCGCGAACGAAAAGAACTCGAATCGCGCTTCACTATTCAATCGACCGAGATCAAAGACGCCGCTTGTGAATTGACGTTGCAGCCCAAATCATCGGCCGCACGGCGAATGATGTCGCAAATCAAAATTGCGTTCGGCACCAATGATTTTCTGCTGCGCAGTACGGAGCTGCAATTCGCTGATGGCTCCACCATGCGCACCGATTTTAAAAATCCGAGACTGAACGAAGAATTGGCCGAGACGCTTTTCTTGCCGAAGATCGCGGAGGATTTCAAAACGGTTGAGCCGATGAAAAAGTAGTTGGAATGGCCGCGCGGCAACGTCATATTCCAACAATCAAATTAAGAGCGCAACATGTTGGCTAGTATTGAATCATTTTTTATTTTTCTGTTGATTGCAGGCGCTTCGGCGTTGTTCAACTGGTATAAAAAACGCCAGGAACCGGCCAACGATTGGGCGGAATCGGAAACTCCTTCGCGTTTACCAGCCCCGTCGGCCCGAAGAAGCCCAAACCCACCCATTTCGCAACCGCCAAAGAACGCCACCAATTGGGAGGAAGAATTACGCCGCATGTTGGAAGGAACCGTTCCTTCCACGCGAAATCCCATTCCGCCGCCAGTTGTTGTGCAGGAACGGAAACCGGCACCACCGATTCCACGGCAGCCCGCGCCTTCGCGGCCTGAGCCATCCACGATGTCGCTGCCGAAAAGTTTCGAGCAAAAATTTTACAAGGCGCACTGCAACTATTGCAATGGCCACATTGAGTTTCCGTCCAGCGCAATGGAGGAGGTGATTTCCTGTCCGCATTGCCACCGGCCAACCGTGTTGCGTCCTTTTGAAAATACTCGTGTCGAAACTCTCGCGCATCAAAGGGATTTAAGCTCGCTCGCTTCAGCGACGAAGAAATATGAGGTGGCCTCGCAGTTAAGCGAACGAGTGGCTGCTCACATGCACGGGGTCGGCCATGAAGCGGTTAAGATGACCGCGGTTGAATCGACCAAAAAAGTCTGGCCGGAAGTTGCCGAGACAAAAGCACTTTTCAAAAACTCAAAAACGATTCGGCAGGCGGTGATTGCCTCGTTGATTCTCGGCCCGCCCAAAGCGTTGGAAAATTAAAAGAACGCAGTTAGTGATCAACTGCGCTCGCGGGAATTTTTCTAAAGTTACTTTGCGCCTTGATCAATCCACGCGCGAATCAGGCCGACCTGTTCTTTGCTCAGGGTGCTGAGCGTTCCGTCTTTTTTCTTTGGCGGCATGTTCTCGTCATCTTCCGGCATGATACGGGCAACAGAGTGGACAAGCTGGCTATCCGCACTCTTGCCGGGAATGACATTCGGCCCATTATCGCCGCCTTTTAAAGTAGCGGCGAGACTGTCCAGGCGAAGTTTGGATTTCTGTTTTTCTTCCCCATGACATTTGAAGCAGGCATTTTCAAAAATTGCTTTGATGTCCTTGTCGTAGGTCACACCTTTTTTATCGGAAGCGGGCGGCAGTTTGCTGGTATCGACTTTGTCAGCGGCGGTCACGGACAAAGCAGCGAGTGAAAAGCTCGAAACAAGCGCGAAGGTCAAGATTTTGATTGTCATAAAGTTGATTTGAATTAGCCGATTGTTCAGACATTGAACAGCGTAAAATGGCGAAAGTCTTTGTTTGACGCAGCTACCCTCCTTCAATAGGTTCTCCCACTCGCTTTTTGGCGAAATTCGAAACTGGCGCGGACAGCGGTCTCTTCGCGCCTCAACGACGACTGGAAAGGTTCTCTGTGAATGTAACGGTAGAAAATTTAGCCCCGTGCAAAAAATTGTTGCGGGTGGAACTCGAAGCTCAACAGGTCGATAACGCCTTTGAGGAGATGACGAAAAATTATCAGCGCCAGGCGGCGTTGCCCGGTTTTCGTCCCGGTAAAGCACCGAAGGACATGGTCGCTAAACGTTACGAAAGCGATATCCAGGACGAAGTCAAAAAGAAATTGATTCCTGACGCGTATCGTCAAGCCGTGAAGGATCAGAAACTCGACGTCGTTGGCTATCCTGACATCGAAGAAATCCAATTTGCCAAAGGCCAATCGCTCCAGTTCGCCGCCACGATCGAGACCGCGCCGGAATTTGAAATGCCGGACTACAAAGCGCTTCCCGCAAAACGCGAGAAAGGCGAAGTGAGCGACGAAGATGTCGAGAAAGCGATCCGTCTTTTGCGCGAGCGACAGACCGATTTCAAAACCGTCACCCGCGAGCTCAAGGAAGGCGACGTTGCCGTGGTGAACTTTACCGGCACAACCGACGGGAAGCCGATCACCGACACCGCTCCAGCGGCACGTGGCTTGACTGAGCAAAAAAATTTCTGGGTTAACATGGAACCGACGTCGTTCATTCCCGGTTTTGCCGATCAATTGATTGGCGCAAAAGCGGGCGACAAACGAACGGTGAGCGTCGATTTTCCGGCGGATTTTGTCACCCCGCAACTTCAGGGCAAAAAAGGCGATTATGAAGTTGAAATCGTGGAAGTGAAAGAGAAGCATCTGCCGGAATTGAACGAAGAATTTGCCAAAAGTTTTGGGGCGGAGAATCTGGACAAATTGCGGGAAGGCGTTCGCACCGATCTGGCCAACGAATTGAAATACAAACAGGAACGCAGTGTGCGGGGACAGATCGTGGAAGGGTTGCTGGCCAGAGTGCAATGCGAATTGCCGGAGTCGGTGGTCGTGCAGGAAACGCGCAATGTGGTTTACAACATCGTCAGCGAAAATCAAAAGCGCGGCATCTCCAAGGAAACCATTGACCAGCAGAAGAACGAGATTTTCAATTCGGCCAGCGCTACTGCGAAAGAGCGCGTGAAAGCGTCGTTCCTCTTTCAGAAAATTGCCGAGAAGGAATCGATCAAGGTCGAGCAAAACGAAGTGTTACAGCGCATCCAACAACTTGCGGCCAATTACCAGATGCCGCCTGAGAAGTTTGTGAAGGAATTGCAGAAGCGCAATGGTGTCCCGGAAATCTACGAGCAACTCCAGACCGAAAAGGTGATCGATTTTCTCGTGCA
>JBKJOA010000230.1:0-2850 GCA_046593365.1 Limisphaerales bacterium | reverse complement strand
CGCGAGGTTCGATCTGGAAAAACTGCACTGGCTCGACGGCGAATACATTCGCGAACTGCCGCCCGAACGTTTCCGCGAGCTTGGCCTGCAAGCCTTGCGTCAGGCGAATTTTCCGCTCGATAAATTCTCCACCGACTACGTCAACGCTGCGCTCGACACATGTCGCGGCAAAGTGAAAAAGTTTTCCGAACTCGGTCCGTATGCCGGATTTTATTTCGCCGACGAAATAAAAATCTCGCCCGAAGCCGCCGCCAAAGATTTCACGCCGGAAAACAAACCGCGCCTGCGAAAACTCCGCGACGCCTTCGCGAAAGCCGACCCGTTCAACGCCGCGAATCTTGAAGCTGCCTTGAAAGCCACCGCCACCGAACTCGGCGTGAAAACCGGCGTGCTCGTCCATCCTGTCCGCCTCGCCTGCACCGGCAATACCTCCGGCCCGAGCCTGTATCATTTGCTGGAAGTGTTGGGGAAAGAGAAGGCGCTACAGCGGATTGAGAATGCGCTTGCTCAAAGCAGCTAAAAATTTGACATCCTTTGGCAGCCATATTACCAAATCCGTATGTTCACTGCGCAACAACTCAAGGAACGAATGGAGGAAAAACCATTTCGACCATTCCGTATGATTATGTCGAGCGGTGACACTTACGAAGTTCGCAACCACGATTCCGCGTGGGTGCTTCGCAATGCCATTGAAATCGGACTTGATCCTGACGCGGAAGGTATGGTCGCTCTGACCCGGCGCTGCGCCATCCTGCACATTGCGAGCATTGAGGATATTCCTACGCCCAAAGCGGCGTGAAAACCGGCGTGCTCGTCCATCCCGTCCGCCTCGCCTGCACTGGCAACACGTCCGGCCCGAGCCTGTATCATTTGCTAGAAGTGTTGGGGAAAGAACAGGTGATGGGGCGGATAGCTGGTGCGCTGACAGGTTTTGGTAATTGAATCGATGGAGAAACAAATTAAAACTCTAACCATGAAATCCATCAATCTTGCCATTTTGGTCTTATGCTGCGCTCGTTGTTTTGCCGCAGACGAAACAAATATTATTGTTGCGACTGACTGGTCAGAACCAGTTGGCTTTGGCAATTACTCTCTTCGTGGGAGGTTATTGATTGTAACCGGAAATGAGCCGGCTTACGGAGGTCCCAAAACTGAAAACCTCGCTATGACGTTTGTCGAACTTCAAAATCTAAACATTGGAGGAAGCCTTAAAGTATATTTCGATGTGATGGGACTAAGTTGCGAACTGTCAGATAAGAATGGCGAACCACTTCCTAAACCTGCCGCATTTGGTTGGGGCGGACGAGGACCTTTGACCCCGTCTTGGGTAGTATTGCCATACAATTCAACCATTCGACTGTTTGTTAATTCAGGCAGCAGGTCTCCGTTGATGGTTTTCCCCAGTGGCGAACCGTGGAGTCGTTGGTCGTTACAAAGAAGCGGCACAAATATTTATTATTTGTCAGGGTCGCTCAATATTTCCACACTAACTAATGCGACGCTGACGGCGGTGCCACACGAGAGCGTGAACCCTCATGAATACGCTGAATGGAACGGGAAATTGGTTTTTCCAAAGGTAAAGATTTCGGCCGGCCAAGTCATAAAACAGAATTAAAAGCGTCCAGTCGCGCCAACAGATTCAACGAATGAAACCAGTTGGTGGTTTTGTCATCGCGCTCACTTTCGCGTTGGCGGGAATGGTTCATCAGCTTCTTCACGTCGTAGCCGCACTCGCGCGCGACTTGCTCACGGTGGCGATAGATTTCCGGGATGATTTTTCCTGGTTTCATGGCTCGTCCGACTTAAAGGTTTGGAGTTCCGCGTTTACGCGGTCAGGACGTTCGCGAGCGCAGCCTAACCGCTTGAAGGCGAAACTCCAAACCAACGGAACTCCGAACGGTGCGTCGAATCCGCGAAGTTTGGAGTTCCGCATTCCGTTGGCAGACGTTTGCACTTCCAAACGGTAAGGCCAATGGTTTAAGGCCAGTTCCAGCGGTTGACGTTTGGGAGATTGTTTCCCTAAACTTTCGCCATGAGCGCAACTCTTCCCAGCGAAACACGGGTGGTCATTGTCGGTGGTGGCATTGTAGGGGCGAGCGTCGCCTACCATCTTACGAAGCTGGGCTGGAAGGATGTCGTATTGCTGGAGCAAAACGAATTGAGCGGCGGGACTACGTGGCACGCGGCCGGGTTGGTTGGACGCCTTCGGACCAGCAACAGCATGACCCGCATCAACAAATACAGCGCGGAACTTTATGCTGGCCTCGAAAAGGAAACTGGCCACGCCACCGGTTGGAAGCAGGTCGGCAGCTTGATCCTGGGCAAATCTGAGGCTCGCATGACCCAGCTTCGCCGCACCGCTGCGATGGCGGAAATCTTCGGTGTGGAAGTTCAATTAATCAGTGCGGAGGCCGCGAAAGAAAAATGGCCGTTGCTGCGCATCGGGGACATTCTTGGGGCCGCCTGGTTGCCCCATGACGGCAAGGTGCTGCCGAAGGAAATTTGCATCGCCCTGGCTAAAGGCGCGCGCCAACGTGGGGCGACGGTTCTCGAGAATGTGCGCGTGACCGATGTGCTGCACGAAAATGGCCGTGCGACTGGTGTTCGCACCACGGAAGGGACAATCAAGGCTGAGCATGTCGTGTTGTGTGGAGGCATGTGGGCGCGTGAGCTTGGCTTACGTTGCGGCGTTACTATCCCGCTTTACCCAGTGGAACATCATTACGTTGTCACCGAATCGATCCCGGGCGCCTTCGATGATTTGCCCGTGGGCCGCGATCCAGATCTTTGTCTGTATTTTCGTGGCGAAGGAGACGCCGTCATGTTGGGTGCCTTTCAAAAATATACAAA
>JBKJOA010000132.1:0-9958 GCA_046593365.1 Limisphaerales bacterium | reverse complement strand
GAGGTGGAGTTTTCCTGGGGCGCAACGGAAGTCAAAGCCCACGAACTGGTCGATGCCATTGTGGAGATTACGGAAACCGGTTCGTCGCTTCGCGCCAACAAACTGCGGATCGTTGACACGTTGTTGGTCTCCACTCCCCGGCTCATCGTCAATCACGCGGCCTGGAAAGAAGATTGGAAACGAAAAAAAATCGAGACGCTGGCGATGTTGCTCAAGGGCGCGCTGGAGGCCGAGGCTAAAGTCGGGTTGAAGATGAACATCGAGGAAAAGAATCTGGCGAACTTGTTACGAACGCTCCCGGCCCTGCGCAATCCGACGATTTCAAAATTAAGCCAGCCGGGCTGGATCGCCGTCGAGACAATCATCGACGAACATGTCGTTCGCCACTTGATCCCGCAGCTAAAAGAAGCTGGCGCAGAAGGAATCATTGAATATCCTCTGAACAAGGTAGTATATTAAAGGCAGTTAAAAATATGGGTTCACTAAAAAAACGTCGTAAAAGCAAAATCAACAAACACAAACGTCGAAAAAAGCTCCGCGCTAATCGCCACAAGAAGCGCACCTGGCAGAAGTAACGGCTGCCATTTCGGCTACACCAATTTGGTCGGGCGCAGCCTGTTGTTCAGGCTGCGCTGTTTTTTCAGCATGGCGCTGTCATGAAGTATTTGCTTCTGATTTTAGCGACGGTTGCATGGATCGCTTCCGGCTGTAGCAATCTGCATCCCAAGCGATTTTCTACCGCGAACGCTTCGGCGCCTCTCAACCATTCCAGCCCGAGCGAAGCCACGGAATCAGAATCAGACAGTTTCCGGGAACAACGCGCGGAAGCCTTTGCCCGGTTCGCAACTGGCGTGAGTTACGAACTGAGCGATAAATCGGAACTAGCCATTCAAGAATTTTATAAAGCCGCTTTGGCTGATCCTGCCAATGAAGCGCTCGCCCTCGATTTAGCCATCCGCTTTCTTAAAACAAAAGAACCCGACAAAGCGATCGAGCTATTGTCCAAGACGGCCAGCCTGCCCCAGGCATCAGGAAAAGTTTTCTCATTACTCGCACAAGCTTACATTTCCACAGGTGAGACGAACCGGGCCATCACTGCGAGCCGCTCCGCCATCTTGAAAGAGCCGTCGTCAATTTTTGGTTACCAGGTTTTGGCCGATATTTTCTTGAAACAAGGCAAGGCCGACGAGGTCATTAAACTCTTGGGGAGCGCATCACGTCAAACTAATGACGATGCATTGTTCCTAGTTGGCTTGGGAGAGCTGCACGCTAAATTATTTCGCACTCAGCCCAAAGAGGCGGACGCCGTGAAGTCGGGCGGGCTGGAAGCGTTGAACCGCGCCTCAAATTTAAAGCCCACCAATCCAAATGTGCGGCAGAAACTGGCGGGTATTTACAACCAATTGGGTGATTCCAAGAGTGCGTCGGAATTGTATTTGGAATTGCTGGAAGAATTTCGCGATTTGCCGCTGATGCGCGATACGTTACGCGGAAAACTGGCAAACATTTATTTGCAGGGACGCGACAAAGGAAAAGCCGCAGAGCAGTTGGAAGAGATCGTTCGAGAAAACCCAACGCGCTATCCGGAAGCGTGGTATTACCTCGGAGCTTTTGCGGCGGATGCGAAGGATTGGGAGAAAGCCGCTGAGTATTATAACCGCGCGCTGGTCGTAAATCCTGAAATGGAGCAAGCGTATTACGATCTGGCCGGAGTGCAGCTTAGCCGTAATCAAGCTGGAGAAGCGTTGAAAACTTTGGAGAAGGCGCGCGCAAAGTTTTCGGATAGTTTCACTGTCGAATTTTTCACCGGGCTTGCCTTCGCCCAAATGAAAAGTTATCCGGAAGCAGTTCGGCATTTCACCGCGTCTGAGTTGATCGGGAACGCCACCGAAACGAATCGGCTCAATCACTTATTCTATTTTCAGCTCGGCACTGCTTTTGAACGGAACAAGGATTACACACAGGCTGAAAAGTATTTCGAGATGTCGTTGAAGCTCTCTCCGGATTTTGCCGAGGCGCTGAACTATCTCGGTTTTATGTGGGCGGATCGTGGAGTTAACCTCGAGAAGGCGCGTGGGCTGCTGGAAAAGGCAGTGAAGCTCGAACCAAAGAACGCTGCCTTCGTGGACAGTCTCGGTTGGGTTTTGTTTAAGCTGAACCAACCTGAATCCGCATTGGAAAATCTTTTGAAAGCCGCTGAGTTAAGTGATGAACCCGATGCATCAATTTACGATCATATCGGCGACGTTTACCAATCACTGAAGCAAACAGAAAAAGCCATCGCCGCCTGGCGCAAATCTCTTTCGTTGGAACCAAACGAAGTCATCGAGAAAAAACTGAAGGCAACCTCTTCCCCATTGTGAATTTACATTTTTCAAAACATTACACCCTCGAAGAAGCCCGCGACTTGTTGCCCGAAGTTCGGAAATGGCTGGCAGAAATCGACCTTCTTCAGCAGCAATTAGGTCAGCTCGATTTGCGTCTGAGCAGTTTGAGTTCATCCGGCGATGATGTGGGCGGCGAAACGGTTAACACTTCCATAAAAACGCAAACCAGGCTGCATGGCGTCTTGAAGGAGTTCGAGTTGCGCTCGATTCAAATCAAAGATTTGGAACGTGGGTTGATTGATTTTCCGGCTCTTCGAAATGGAAAAGAAATTTTTCTGTGCTGGGAAAAAGATGAGGATGACATCGAGTTCTGGCACGACCTCGAATCTGGATATCCCGGTCGCGAGCCGCTCTAGCCCCACTTATCTGGCCAAGATTGAGGACGCCGTCGCTTCCGGGTCCATTCCTGCGACGCAAATGCTTTGGATTCGCAACTCGCCGTCACTGCCAAGATTGAAGACCGGATAAATTTCCACCGTGTGCCGGCCAGGGGAAAAATTGCGAGTGACTTCATGCCAAAAGAATTTTTTCCCGTTATTTGCGGCTGTGCGTGTCGGCCAAACATTATTCTGCGGACTCACCGCGTACGGAATCGTTTTGCCATCCACCACCAGTTTGTAACTGAGGCTATTCGTAGTGGCTTCGCCTAAAATTCCGAGAAAACTCCCGTTGAAATTCAACGAGAGAGGTTTGGTGGAATCGCGTTCCTTTCCGTCACACACGGCAACTTCATTCATCGAACTGCTGTCCGGCGCAGCATTTTCACGAAGCGACACGGCGGTTCGCCAACCCGACGGCATCGGGTAAGTTCCCGGAAAAAACTGGAAAACATTCTTGTATTCACTCGCGAAAACTGAATCGCGCGGCACGTAACAAATTCGCCTGTCTTGAATCGCTTCCTCCAAACCAGCGCGTGCCGCCAAATAAATAAATCGATGGCCGAGATCGGTCGCGGCGGCTCCGTCGCCCGTCCAAATCTGGTCACGGGTACGAGCCTGGTTGTTCATTAAAAAATCCTGGATGAGAACAAGGCTGTTACCGATGCCGACGTGATACAATTTCGCCATCTCGAGATGATCGCGGAAACGGGGAGGCCCGAGGTATTTCCAATCGGGACCAGCAAAATCTTTTGTTCCATTGAGAATTGCCACCACGGGAATTCCTTCGGAAATGACTTCACGCAAGATTCGTTCGTAGCTGGCCAGCGTCTGGCGATCGGTTCCGTTTAAATTGTCCTCCACCGTAAAATCAATAAAAAGCAGATTCGGTTGGCGAATCAGGACATCTCGGTTCAAACGAAACATTCCCAATTTCGAACCGGTGCCGGCAAAGGCGGCCTCGTGAAACGTAAATTGCGCCGCAGGATAGTTCAGTTTCAGGTGCGCTTCCATCAACGCCCGGTAGCTCGTCACCTTCGGATCACTCGCGCCTTCACCCGCGGCAAGCGCTCCGCCAAAAAAAATGACGGTCTGAGATTTTCCAGCGCGCGCACTGCGATCGAATTGTGCGAACGAAGCCGCTGTTTTTTCCTCCGCATCAGTGGAAGGTAAAATCGCGCAAAGCGTGAGGGCCAAAAGAATCTGCCAACTACCGTAAAATTTGAATCTTGATTTCATAAAGCTGCGGAGCAACGGGTTAATACAAACAGGAGCGGTAAACCTCGTAAACATTTACTTTCCCGCCGATAAAATAATCGTTACCCGGAAATAGAAATGTCCGGGTGGCCCGATCATAATTAAGAAGGACCGATTCTTTGGGATTGTTCGGATCATAAACCGCAAACTGAATTCCTGTTTCAGTGTTGCGAAAACCAAACAACACCAGCGCATGATTGATGCTTAACTGCGGGAAACGCACGACGTGAACCACGATCGCTTGTCGTTCCTTCAACTCACGAACCAAGCTGTCGCTTGTAACTTGTTGATGATGCCGGCTAAAAGGAAGCAGCATTCGCCAGTGGCCGCGCTGAAAATAACTTCTCCAGGCACCGCCGCATTCTTCTTTCAAAATTTTTTCCTGGGCCGCGCTGAATTCACGCAAGCTGCTGTATCCAGGTACCGTTGTTTTTTCCTCACCGTTCCGGAACACAATTTTTCGGATAATCTCGCGATACGCTTTTTCTGTCGCAACCGGTTTGCTGGAGTCAAATCGCGCGTGAGCAAAAAACTGCTTCGCCGCAAGTGCGATCACAAAACAATGCTGCCGATATTCGGGAGGTGGTTCGCGGCGGCGATGAATCCATTTTCCCTGCTCATCGAAAAAATATTCCCACTCTAATTCATTGGGAAAGGAAAAGGAGTCAGTCGCAAAGGAAAACTGCCGGGCATCGCCCGATTTTTGCAGATGCGATGTGGCGCAGCCGGTCAGCAAATAAACGCAGGCGATTTGCAACAGAAAGATTGCCGGAAAACGAACGGAAGAGAGTTTTTTCAAGTTCAGCCACATCATGCTTGCTGCGGAGCGTAATATTGCGTTACGAAACTGACAATGCTTTACGACCGCTGGCGACAAGTTGCGCAAAATTTTCAGAATGAATTTGCGCTCCACGATTTCGCGTCCGGACAGCGCTGGACGTTCGCACAACTGGCGAGCATGACGGAATCCGGCGAGAAACCCATTGGGCCGATTGCATTTCCCGAAGAGACAAGCGCGGAGTTCGTTTTTTCCGTTTTGCGTGCGTGGCGTTTCGGCCAAATCGTTTTCCCATTGGAGGCGGGAAAAGCCACGCCTGCGCTGAACCATTTTCCACCCAAGTGCGTTCATTTCAAACTGACTTCTGCGAGCACCGGCGAAAGTCGCGCTGTGGCTTTCACCGCAAAACAACTGGCCGCCGACGCCGGGAACATCGTTTCAACCATGGGTCTTCAGCACGACTCCCCCAATCTTGGCATCATTTCGCTCTCGCACTCCTACGGATTTTCCAACCTGGTTTTGCCTCTGTTGCTTCACGGCATTCCGCTCGTGTTGGCGGGTTCCGCTTTGCCTGAAAATGTGCGCCGCGCCGGGGATCAATTTGGCTCCATTACGTTGCCGGCCGTTCCGGCCCTCTGGCGCGCGTGGCTCGGTGCCGATGCGATTCCGAAAAATACGCGGCTCGCGATTTCTGCTGGCGCTCCCCTGCCGATCGAATTGGAAAGCGCTGTTTTTGAAAAGTGCGGTTTTAAAATCCACAACTTTTACGGCGCATCCGAATGTGGTGGCATCGCCTACGACCGGAGTCAAAGACCGCGAACCGATGCCGCGCTCGTCGGTGAGCCGATGGATCATGTCCAACTCGGCCTCGATGAGAATGGCTGCCTGGAAGTTCGCGGTGACGCGGTCGGTGAAACCTATTGGCCCGGGCGGAACGATGCTCTTTGCAATTCTCGCTTCGTCACCAGCGATCTCGCCGAGATACGAGATGGAAAAATTTATCTCATGGGCCGGTCGGGCGACCAGATCAATGTCGCTGGCCGCAAAGTTTCTCCCGAAATCATCGAAACGGTGCTGCTCACGCACCCGGAAGTTTCCGACGCGTTGGTCTTCGGAATTCCGAGCGAAGATGCCGACCGCAGCGAAGCCATCGTGGCTTGTGTCGCGGTCAGTGGACGGACGACGCCAGAACTTTTGAAACAATTCTTGCTCGCGAAACTTCCGGCATGGAAAGTGCCGAGGGAATGGTGGTTCGTGGAATCGCTGCAAACGAACGCGCGCGGCAAACGCTCACGCTTGGAGTGGCGGCGGAATTATTTGAAAAATAAATTGGCAGGAGATGCGTGATTCTGGGCGCGCTAAAAATTAGAACAATTCCACGATGGCTGGAAATTTTTTCGCGAAAGCTTTATCTAGTGTTCCCACTTTTAGCCCGTGTCCTTTGGCCAATTGCGCGAGATAAGCGTCCGTCGTTTCTCTATGAGCCTGTTTGAAAACTCATTTGGGCTTCAAGACGGCGGCGTTCGGAGTTCCGCCTTCAGGCGGTTTTCGCGCTCTGCCGCCTGAAGGCGGAACTCCAAACCGGGGTTTTCAAACAGGCTCTATGGCCCTGACAAAGCCCTTTAATTTTTTCGGCGGAAATGTCTGCGGGAATTCAGGTTGCTGCGATGTTTAACAATCAAATCCGTCAGCAAGACATCCGCCTCCTTGCCGGTATAGCCAAGCTGCATCAAGCCGCAAACCAAATTCAATTCCGTAATTGGGCAGGTAACAATCTTCGGGTTTTGAGAAAAGAAAACTTTCGCCTTCGCGTGGTCTGAATGATTGAGATGCTTGAACGCGATCAAAATGTTTCCGTCGGGAAGCATCATGGCTCATCTTCCAAAAGTCGTTTCACTTCTTCGGTCGTGACCCGCTTCCCCCCTTTGCCAAAAAGCTCGCCATTGATGCGAACCAGTTTGGGTCGGGGAAACGGCGCCGGTTTCATCCGTTTCAATCCCACGATGTCCGCACCGTGCGGCTCGATTTTGATAACGTCGCCGGGTTGAAAGGCTTTGATTACGGCGCGTTGTTTCTGATCCAGCGTGGTAGTCATAATGGGATATTCCAACGACACTTGTTTGAATGCAAGTGTCTGTCATTTTCCGAATGATTTCGAATCACGGGGAGCCGGAATTATTTGAAAAATAAATCAGCGGGAGATACGTGACTCTGGGTTCGCTGAAAAACGTTGCTCGAAGAGAGTGTCAATAGTGAGGACCAGCGCGGGGGAATCGGATGCGGAAATCGTCGCGGGCGCGTGGGACTTCGAGCGCATCAACCGCCGCTATGCCCGGCATCTGAAATTGCTGGAAGATCGCCCGGCAAAGCGCTGCGGAACGACGCGGCGGCGAGGGCGTTGCTCCGCTGGGCGGCGGCGGAGCGCGAGACGTGGCTGGACGCGGTGACGAACGACCCGCTGCTGCCGGGCCGGATTCTGCCGTCCGATTATTTGGGGCAACAGGCGTGGCGGCGGCGGGTGGAAGTGCTCCGGACGCCAACCGTCAACTGCGCACGTTCAACCCCGAAAAGACTGGGGCAGGCCGCGCCTGACCCATGACAACCTTTTGTTGCATATGCAACATGAACTCGGTTAACGCAACCGTGTTGCAGTTGGGAATGTTCTGCGGACGATGACCCAAGGTAGTTCGTTGCCTCGCAACTCTAGGCTTTGGGACGGAATCCCGTTGGGATTCTCGGATGGCTACTAAAAACTATTTCGCACAGGGTAGAGTTTAACTGTCTTTCGCTGGAATGTGCTTTTGCTCTATAAAATGAGCGATGGACACAAAAAACGCACTGTCTCTGGCGGGAAAGCATTTGCTGACCCTCAAAGGACATGCGTTTGACGTGCTGACAATCACGAAGCCGATCTCCCCGAAGGCTGCCGTGAATTTGGCAAAAGTAATTTCCAAACTTTCTCCATTGCTTGGAAACCTGATTGAATTCAACAGCGTCGAATTTCTCAACGACCAGTCTGACTTCAAAGGCCATGGAACTTGGGTGCGGCAAGACCCCGGATTTCCCGATGCGATTTTCCAAGGTTCAATTGATCCCGTGCCCGGCTTTGAAATCAAGGCGTGGTTTCCGTTGGCAACCGAGATAACAGCGCGCTTCAAAGACAGCCAAAATCATTTCATCAAAGAAAACACTCATGTTGCGATGCTGGCGTGGCTGCCGGAGCAATTGATTTATGGAAAGCCGGAAATCCTGGCGGTCTGCGTTGTGTCTGGAAAATCCGTGGCGGCGGCGAGAGACAACCATTACCACCATCCGCCGGATTACATCGTCCTTGAACCAGGAGACACAACGGCACGAACGCGAAATTTGCAGCAGACGAATACCAACGGATACAAGTTCCAAGGAACGGCGAAAGAATTCAAGCGAGCGGAAAAATTTGTGGCATCGTGGGGCAAGGACGGGAAAAAATACAAACCGGCATTCGATTATCAGGCGAAACTGCGGCAGCTATTCGGAAGATACAGTTACCGACTGGACACGAATTTCGCGAAGATAGACCGGATTGTTCACTCGGAAATCGAGCGGTTCAAGGACGAGGTTATGAACACAAAGGTTCACGGTCTGACCGTTGAGGAATGGCGGGGATTATTGGCAAGTGAAGATGACCAAGCCGTTTGCGACGCTTTGGCAACGCGATTGGACATCAAAGAGAAAGATGCAAAGGCATTGGTGAAGTGAATCGCTCGACTCCCAACTGAAAATAAGTCCGATCAATCTCTGCTGCGAATGCCTTCCGCCTGCATTGTTCCGCCGCATACGACGCGCTAAACAAGCCGCCAAAAGTTTCCCAGATAACATCGCCTTCATCGGACGACGCTTTGATGATGAGCGACATTAGGTCGAGCGGTTTCTGATTGAGATGCGCGGCTTTGCCGTTCGGCGCTTTGACTCGCTCCGCGCAATGGAGCGCGTTGCGCTCCCAGACGTTTGTGAATCCGTGAGGGCAACGGAACTTGTAACGCATGGTTTCCCATTCGGTCGCCGTGAGCGCCCGCTTGCCGTCCATTGAAAAATACGGCCTGCCGCTGGCATGTCCGTGTTTATTGGCGTAGTCGGCCAGCATCTGGAATTTGTCCGGCGGCGGACAATACCAGAGATGTCCCCGATCGAGGTATTTCCTCACGGCGGCATCAGCTACACCACACGCTTCGTTCGCCTTCCACAACGGTAGTCCGGTGCGCTTCCATTCTTTCAACAGCCACTCCTTCAGCGGCAGTCCACCCAAGCGAGCTTCAAAGGAATACTGGACGCAAAGTTCAGTCACCACCGGAAAGCGTCGAATCTTTGTGGTGTTCACATTGCCAGCGATGTGTCCTTTGCCTTTGTTCCACATGTTGGCGTTGACGTAACGGAAACCGTATTTCTCCAAAACCGGATGCACCGCCGCCCAGCCAATTTCCGAGTTCCAAAACCACAGTGTCGTCTGCGGCGTGGCTCGCTCCGACCAAACTTTGATGTGCGGCTCATACCACTCCGGCAAACTCAGGTGGTCGGAAGTGTCGCCATCGAATCCCAACACACCATAACCACCATCGGAAACAATCACCGTCGGCGACGGCCACGAATCGCAAACGTTCAAACTGTCATCGTAGTGAAGCTGGACAAAATCATTCTTGAAAACCTTGCTGTGCGGCTCTGAAACGATGGTGAAGGCTTTTTGCCGACCTCGCGTGCTTGCTGGCGGTCTGTTGTTTTTTTCTGGAGCGAGAATCATGGGATGAATTTACAAAACCCTATCGCACGCGCAATCTTTTTCTGGATTTTTCTTTTGGCGGACGTCCGCCGGGCCGTCGTCCTTGCCGATTGAACTGATGCACGTCCTCTTTGTGCAAAAGGTGGTCGCGCCCGTGTTTCACTGACGGTAGTTGGCCCTGTTGAATCAGCTGTCGCACCCGGACGGGAGTTACGCCAAGAATTTCAGCCGCGTTTTTGGTGGTGATGAGATTCATCAGGCTCATTTAATCGTGAACGATTGATGCTGGTTGGTCAATCTCGGTTCAATGTCCGCCAAAAAGTTTTTCTACCTTCGCCTTCACCGCCGCATCCATCTTGATGAGCGGTGGCGAGGGGCGTTTGCAGCCTTCGCCAGCGAATTTCAT
>JBKJOA010000012.1:0-17921 GCA_046593365.1 Limisphaerales bacterium | reverse complement strand
GGGGAAGACGCGGCGCTCGAGTTTCTTCAGCTTCAGGCGGGCAGCTTTGTTTTCTTCCAGCGTGTGCAAGTCGTCGAGGCGCTTGAGGAAAAGCAGGTAGGTGATCTGCTCGATGACTTCGAGGGGATTGGAAATACCGCCGGTCCAGAAGGCATTCCAGAGGGCGTCAATTTTACTGCGGATTTCGCCGGTGAGCATGGTTGTTCAATAGTTAAAGAATATTGCGCGCTGCCCCGATTGTGGAGGTTGTAGTAGTGGCTGTTGGCGTTGCCCGCCGCAGCGGATGTCGCCATCGAGTCCTGAGTTGGCGCGAAACTGATCGGCGGCGACCAAAGGGCGTTTTTCGAGCGCGGCGTTGTCGGTGTCTTTTTCGGATGGGACGATCCAGATCATAATCCATTTTTTCCCGAGTTGTTTTGCGCGCCAGAGTATTTCAACGGGTTTCAAACGCAACACCCGAGGGAGAAAATTTGCGGCAACAAGCGCAGCGCCGCTCGCCTCGTCACGACCGGTAAAGGAAAAAACCTTTGAAAATCCGGCGCTTTCGGAAACATCCAAAGGTAGTGGGAGGATTTAACTTGTCAGCAAAGTGGCGGCGAAGGATTTTTTGTGTCCCGAACCAGAAATTGGTGACTCCCCATAATATCATTGAAAACGTTGAATTATAGAAGTGGTGCACCCAGGAAGAGTTGAACTTCCAACCTTCTGATCCGTAGTCAGACGCTCTATCCAATTGAGCTATGGGTGCAACCGAAGGCCAGCGAACTTACAAATCGAATCCTCGTCGCGCAAGTAATTTTACCCGCCCCGCGGTTTCTCGGCGACTTGGTCCAACGGAAACTTCGATTATTTCGCCTTTGCCGATGGCGTAAATTCGTTCACCGCGCTTGGGATCAATACGGTGCATTCCGGTGAAACTTCCGAATGCGGGCAAAATTGCGCAGTTTGCTCCAAAGTAAAAACAGGGAGCGCGGATGCCGGAACCGAATCTTTCACGCAATGAAATCGCGGGATGAATGTGGCCGGACAAAACATAGCTTTCGGAAATTTTCTGTGGTTCGTGGCAAAAGGTGAACGGCGGCGAAACCCAGCGGGATTCAACGTTGCAAATGTTCCAACACGCGGGTGGTTGTCCGGATTTTTTATCGTGATTTCCGGGAATCAAAATTATTTCCAATCTGGCATTTTTCCGGCACCAATCCTCCAGCGCATCCATCATTTCGGTTTGAAGTCCTGCCGGCGCGTGAAAAAAATCACCAAGTATAATTAGACGTCTCGTTTTAGTTCTCAGCAAAAGCGCATCCAGTCGGGCGAGGTCAGAAGCGGTCGTGTTTTCGGGAACGGGGATTCCAAATTTCCGAAATGCAGCCGATTTTCCGAAATGCAAATCGGCGACGATCAAACTTTCGGTCCGCGGCCAAAACGCCGCTTTTTCTGGAAACAATTGGAGCCGTTCCCCCGCGCAATCGATTTCCAACATATTATTTCTTCCCCTTCTCTTTTTCGGCAACGCTTTCCAGTTGGAGAGCCATTCGCTTGATTCGTTCGGACCATTTTTCCGAACTGACGTTCGCTTGAACGAACGAGGCCCAAAGGGGAAATGCGAGCGGAGTGAGTCGTGGAATTTCGCAGCAAACAATTTTCATTTTTTCAAGGTCGGCCAGGGTGGTTCCGAGTCGGCTGATCTCCAATTGCCGTTCCAAAACTTCGCGGCGCGCCTGGTTGAGCAAAAGATTTTCAGGATCGTAACGCGTGAAGACATCGAAAAAAAGCCCGCTGGAAGACTGAAGTTGTCGCGTGCTCTTACCGCTGCCGGGATAACCTTGGAAAACGAGCCCGGCGATGCGGGCGATTTCGCGGAATTGTCGGCGCGCCAACTCAGCGGAGTTCAAACAAGCCAGCAAATCTTCCAAAAGGTTTTCCTGCGCAAAAATCTTTTTCCACTGGGGTTCGTCCAGGGAAATGGAAGACGCGGACAACAAAGCGAATCCGTAATCGTTCAATGTCACCGCAATCGAAACCGGGGCGATTTTGGAAACGCGATACGCCACCAGCGCGGCCAAACCTTCGTGAACCAGTCGCCCGGCAAATGGAAAAATAAAATGATGAACGCCATCGCGCATTTGCAATCGCTCGATCAGCAGCTCGTCCGGTTCAGGAATGCGCGACCAACTGTTTTGAATTTGCAAAACGGGTTTGACTGCCTGCATCTCAACACCTTTGTAATCGCCATGGCGCGCTTCGGATAATTTTCGCCGAACCACTTTCGCAAGCTGTGACGAGAGAGGCATTCGTCCGCCCATCCATTGTGGAACAACGCCCGTTAATTTTTTGGCGCGGCGGACATAAGCCGTCATGTCACGGACGCGAACGAGTTCCAAAACATGGCCCGCGAAGGAAAATTTATCTCCCGGTTTCAATCGTCCGACAAACGATTCCTCAATCGACCCGAGCCTCGCGCCTCGCACGACACGCACATTGACCGCGCTATCGCTCGTGATGGTGCCGACCGACATGCGATGCAAACGTCCAAGGAATTGATCAGGCATGGTGAATTCGCCATCCTCATTTATCACTCGCGAAAATTGCGGATAAACTTTCAGCGCCTGTCCGCCACGCGTGACAAAATCAAGGCACCATTGCCATTCATCATCGGTGAGATTGCGATAGGCGTAACTTGCGCGAACTTCGGCAAGCATTTCCTTTTCTCGAAAGCCGTCACCGAGCGCGACGGTTACGAGATGCTGAACCAAAACATCGAGCGGGCGTGCGAGCGGAAGACGCGATTCTAATTCCCCGTCTTGAATTGCTTCGCGCACGGCGGAAAACTCAACCAATTCGAGCGCGTGAGCCGGGACGCAAACAATCCGGCTCACCGCACCGGGTTGATGTCCGCTGCGTCCTGCGCGCTGCAACATGCGTGCGACACCTTTAGGGGCACCCATTTGAATGACTTGTTCGACGGGCGAAAAATCGACTCCGAGATCAAGGCTCGCCGTGCAAACGACGCAACGAATTGTCCCAGTGCGCAAACGTTGCTCCGCTTCTTCGCGAACCGCGCGGTCAATCGATCCATGATGCAACGCGATATCATTTGCCCATTCCGGCTTTGCTTCTTGCAAGGCACGAAACCAAATTTCGGTTTGGGAACGGGTATTGGTGAAAAGCAACGTCGTGCGCGCACGCTCCAAATATTTCAAAACTTCGGGTAAAAGATTCAGGCCGAGGTGTCCGGCCCACGGAAATTTTTCGAGGTCGGTTGGTATCAATGTTTCTATTTCGACACGCTTTTTGAGATCACCGGAAATCAATTTGGCTTTTTGCGCGGAACTTCCCATCAACACCTCGCGTGCTTGTTCCAGATTTCCAAGCGTTGCGGATAGCCCCCAGGTGCGTAGATTGGGAAACCAATTTCGTAATCGCGCCAGACATAGTTCGGTTTGGACGCCGCGCTTTGTGCCAATCAGATCGTGCCATTCGTCAACCACAACGGACTGGAGTGATTCCATTTTTTCGCGCGTGCCAGGATACGAAAGCAAAAGCGACAAACTTTCGGGAGTCGTAACGAGCACGCTTGGAAAACGTTCGCGTTGTTTTGCGCGAACCGCAGCGGATGTGTCGCCCGTGCGCAGTTGAACCGACCAAGGCAAATCCAAATCTGCAATTGGCGTGAGGATGGATTGCGCCGTGTCGTTCGCCAGAGCACGCAACGGAGTAATCCAAAGTAATTGGAGCGGGACATTTTTCGGGCGACTCGATTCGTCAGGAAATTCGTTAAGCCATTCAATCAGCGGTGGAATGGAAACAGCGAAAGTTTTCCCCATTCCAGTCGGCGCGTGGATCAATCCGCTTTCGCCAGCGAGATACGATGACCATGTCTCGCGTTGAAAATCAAATGGCACCCATTTGTTATTTTTAAACCAACGCAAAATCAATTCCTCGGCAGAAATCTTTTTTGCATGGGAAATCATTTGGGCGATTCCAAATTGGCGAGCGAGCGCAAGTTATTGAGCGTGTCGGCATCCGCCGGTTTTTTGTCGCGACGCCAGCGGTTCATTCGAGGAAACCGAATCGCAACGCCAGCCTTGTGTCGCGAGGATTTTTGAATTCCTTCAAAAGCGAGTTCGAAGACGAGTTCCGGCTTCACGATTCGAACCGGGCCAAATTTTTCTTTCGAGTTGTGACGGACAAACGAATCAACTTCGTGGATCTCGGAATCTGTCAGCCCTGAGTAGGCCTTTGCGACCGGAACCAGTTCACTGTTCTCCCAAACGCCAAACGTGTAGTCGGTATAGAGACTGGCCCGGCGTCCGTGTCCGCGTTGGGCGCAAATCAAAACAGCATCGATGACGAACGGATCAATTTTCCATTTCCACCAATTGCCGCGTTGCCGACCAACACCGTAGGGCGATGAGATGTTTTTTAACATCAAACCCTCCACGCCACGCGCTCGCGCTTCACTCTGAAATTTCACAAGATCCTCCCAAGATTCCACGCGTAAAACGGGAGAAACTCGCAGCGGGAAATCCAACTTCGAATCGTGTCCAGAAGCGGTTTCAAAACCATGAAGAAAAGGAGTTTCACATTTATCTTGAAGATTAACTAACGCGGTTTCGGAAAATTTGAAGGATGCTTTGTCGAGTAGCTCTTCCAGCTTCATGCGCCGCTCGCTCAACGGTTCAGCGCGAAAATCTTTCCCGTCAAGTTCCAGCAAGTCGTAAGCGAGAAAAGCAATGGGAAATTCTGATCGAGTGCGGGCGGCAACTTGTTTTCGTCCAAGTCGCCGTTGCAATTTAGCGAATGGAAGTGGCGCATCGTTTTTCCAAGCGAGAATTTCTCCGTCCAGAACTGTTCCATCCGGCAAGAAATTTCCTACTTCGATGATTTCCGGGAACGTGTCGGTGACCATTTCGTCACCGCGCGACCAAACCAATGTTTCACCGGCGCGATGAATGAGTTGCGCGCGGATGCCATCCCATTTCCACTCCGCAACCCAATCATGAACGTTGCCGAGCGCGTCAAGATTTTCTCCTCTTGGAATTTTGATTTCCAACGGTGACGCGAGGAAAAACGGATACGGTTTTGCAACTTCGGATGAATGAGATTCGCCGCTCATCAAACGTAAAAAATCTTCCGCCGTTGCTTTCCACGAACCCATCACGCGATGCGCCATCACGGCTGGTTCGATGTTCGCGACGGACGCCAGCGCGCGAATGACCAGCGTTCGAGCGACGCCAATCCGGAAATTTCCCGTGATTAGTTTGTTAAAAACAAATCGTTCGAGCGAATTCAACTCGCGCCAGGTTTGCACGAGCAAATTACGGCGGGCGCGCTCCGGAAGTTGGCGCAAGGGCAAAAGTCTTTGTTGAACAATTTCGGAAAGCAAAAGAGAAGTGCCGTCACCTGAATCGCGAAATAATAGCGCCATTGTTTCAGCCATGTCGCCGACAGAATCGTGACATTCTTTAATCAGCCACATTGGCAGGTTTGTTTCAGCCGAAGTCCATTCCCACAAACTTCGCGTCGGGACAGCGCGAGGCAACGTTCGTCCGCAAAGAAATTGCAACGCCCACGCCGCATCGGCTGGCGGCGTTTCCCGAAAATAATTTTCCAACACGGCGACCTTTTCGTTCGTCCGCGTCGTTTGGTCGAGTTCGCAAAATAATTTTGTGAAGTGTTTCATTCGAGCGAACCAGCAAGCGCTGGTTTGATTGAATTCTGTGTCTCCTCTTCATCTTCGGTTTCGCCTTTGAAATGCGTCTGGATGGCTTCAGCGTTTTTTCCAGTTTCACGGAGCCATTGGACAAGCGGCGCGGTGTAGCCGTGCGTCGCCCAAACGGTTTCTGCGCCGGTAGCATTGATCGTTTCAAGCAACCCGTCCCAATCGGCGTGGTCGGACAAAACAAATCCGCGGTCGAGGGACCGGCGGCGGCGTGGGCCGCGAATTTGCATCCAGCCGGAAGCAAATGCTGTCGAGATGTGACCGAATTTTCGCAACCACATCGAGTTGTCTGTGGATGGTGGAGCCAGCACAAAACTTTTTCCGCGTGTTGCTTTGATTTTTTCTGAATCGGCGCGTTCAGTTTGCGGGAATTTTATTCCGACTTGTTCGTAGGCGGGCAAAAATCGATCTGCTGCGCCGTGTAAAAAAATCGGGCCGATGTTTGGATCTAAACCGGAAAGCAGGCGTTGCGCCTTGCCGAGCGCGTAACAAAATAAAACACTGGTGCGTTCGTGGTTTTGGTTTTCGCGCCACCAGTCGTTTATCTCGCGAAAAATTTCGGCTTGGGGCCGCCAATGGTAAATTGGAAGAGCAAAAGTGGATTCGGTAACGAAGGTATGACAGCGAATGGGTTCAAAAGCCTCGCAGGTTCCATCGTTCTCGATTTTGTAGTCGCCACTGACGACGCAAATTTCTCCACCCTGTTCGATGCGAACCTGGGCCGAGCCGAGAATGTGACCAGCCGGGTGCAGGGAAATTTTTACGCCGTCACGAAAAATTGTTTCTCCATAAGGCAATCCCTCAATTTTGGCTTCTCTGCCGAGACGTTGCTTTAAAATTGAAACTCCACTTTTTTCCGTCAGATAATTATTTGAACCCGAACGTGCGTGATCGGAATGCCCGTGGGTAATGACCGCCAAATCCACTGGTCGCCAGGGATCAATATAAAAGTTTCCGGCTTCGCAAAAAAGTCCGCGCTCTGTGTTCTTTAAAAGCATCGTTCACCGCAATCGCAGCAAAGGAATTTAGCACAATTTACGCCTGGTTGTTCAAGGTGAACTGGTTTTCTTCAAACGATAAAACATGGGCGAGTCGGAACAATTTTCGCTCACCTGGCAGAAACCGTTGCTGACGTTTGGCGGCGTGGAAACCTTGCTCCAATTTGCGCCGAAAAGCTGTACGCTTTTCTCGAGCGTAAATTCGGTAAAAACCGACGGCCACGAAAGCAAAATAGTTCCGTTTGAACCGCGTGAAATAATAAGTTGCGGAGCGGGGGCTTTATCATTGATGACAAGGGTCGCGGTGCTGCGCGTGATGATCGCATTCGTGTTCCAAAGAAAAAGTTGAACCGTCTCATTGCCCTCAACCAAAACATCCTTCCGAATGGGAATCGTAATGTGTGGAATAGGCGTGCCCGGACCGGAAAAATATAATGTACCGCTGACGGTCGTGTAATCTTCGCCTGCTGTCGCCGTCCCATTGCTCACGCTATAATTCACCCAACCTGACCAACTCCGGTCACCGGGACTGAATTCGACCGTGACAATTGCGTTCGTCGCGTCTTCGTCCACGTAATAAGTGTCGCTGGTAAACCAAAACAGGTTGGGACTAGTTGTATCTTGAGCAATTGGCGGCTCCGCGCGCAGTAATAAGTATGTGGAAAAAGAAAAAAAGAGAATGCCTCCAAGAACGTACTTCCCCACTGCTCCCGACGATCCATGAAATAAATTGCACATGAAGTGCGATGCTCGTGCATGCATAATTTCGAACTTTTTAACCAGCGCACCTCCTTGGCGATTTAAAGCATCGCTACCATCACGCTGCTACATGTAAAACCACTTTGCCGGGCGACGAAATGGGTAAGCGTCCTCCTTGTTGCGTACGGCTAACCCTCATCACGAACTGATTGGCCAAAAGTTTTGTCGCAGTTTGCAAAAAGAATTTGGCGACGCTAAATTGCGACATGGCTGAATCAAAGAAAAAGCCGACACCTCGAAACAGTGCCGAGCCATCAAAAGAAATTCCTGGGCCGTCCACGCCGCTCGGAGATTTTCTGTCGCGCGAACAACTCGACTCGCTCTCAACTTTGCAACTCGTTGATCTCATCGCTCAAAAACTTCCGCCGCGCCACGCCTCGATTCTCGACCTGATTTATCTCCGCGACCGCATTTCCGAAATGGAGGAGATCAACGAGCAAGCGCGTCAGGCGATTGAAAAACTTGATGCGATTGTCGAAAAACTTCGCTCACCCGCGTTTCGCGTTGGAACTTTTCTCATGCCCATTGAGCCGGATAAAGCGCACGTCTGCGTGGGCGGCTCGGATTACGTTTGCCGGATCGACCCGCAAATTCCCCTCGCAAGCTTGCAAATCGGTCAGCGCGTTTTGTGTAACGAAGCTTTCGCTGTCGTGCAAGGACTCGGCTTTGATCGCAACGGACCCATCGTTCGAATTGACGAATTACTTTCCGACGGTCGTTTGCGCATCGGTCAGGAATCCGGTTTCTCTCCGCTCGTTCTGCTGCGCTCGTCGCTTTTGTTGAAGGAAAAACTCAAACCCGGAATGGATATTCGCCTCGACGCAAATCAACGTGTCGCCCTTGAAGTCATCGGCGTGGGAAAGCGCATTGAACGCTCACTCGAAACCGTGGATGAACTTCCGTGGTCATCGGTCGGTGGTCAGGACGAAGCGGTTCAGGCCATTCGCGACACAATCGAACTTCCATTTATCCATCGCGATTTGTTCAAACGGTTTGAGCACACCGTTCCGAAAGGTTTTCTCCTGCATGGCCCGCCTGGTTGCGGAAAAACTCTCTTGGGCAAAGCGACGGCGTTCAATTTGCGCCAACAAATCAAAACGCAAACTGGCGTTGATCATCCGGAATTTTTCCTGCACGTCAAAGGCCCGGAGATTTTAAACATGTGGGTCGGCGAATCAGAACGCCAGGTGCGCGATTTATTCACGCAATGCCGGGAACGAGCCAACGACGGCGCGCTCGCTTTTCTGTTCATCGACGAAGCCGAATCGATACTCGGCACGCGACGCGCCGGACGTTACTCCAGCATTTTGAGTACGCTTGTCCCGATGTTTTGCACCGAGATGGATGGATTGGAACCGTTGAACAATGTTGTCGTGATTCTCGCATCGAACCGTGCCGATTTGATCGATCCGGCGATTCTTCGTCCCGGTCGCATCGACCGAAAAATTAAAGTGAACCGTCCCGACAAAGCTGGGGCGCAAAAAATTTACGAAATCTATTTGCGCGAAAGCCTGCCTCTCGCCGAACCGAAATCAGTGTTGGCGCAAGCAATCACCGAAGCGCATTTCGCCCGCACCTCGGAAAACCAATTTCTGGAAATTGATTATCGCAGTGGCAAAAAAGATTTCCTCTACCGAGGCGATCTCGCCAGCGGCGCAATCATCGCCGCTGTGGTCGAACGCGCCAAAAGTTTTGCCATCAAACGCTCCATCGAGACGAACCAGGAAACGCAATTGACCCGGGAAGATTTGCTGGCTGCATTGAAAAAGGAGTACGCGGAAAACGATTTGTTCCCGCCGACGGACATCACGGAGGATTGGTTGAAGTTGACCGATTTTGATCCTGAAAATGTAATCAAGCTCGGCCCGATTCGTCCGCGCAAGCAAGATTCACTTGGCAAAGGAATTGTTTGATTTGTAGCCGCGCCTCGTGAGAGCGCAGACACTTGAATAAAAATCAGCGCACTCTCACGAGGCGCGGCTCCAGACAAATGAACATCCAATTCGGGATTGAAACGGAAATTGGCATCGACCGCGACAACGCCGATCAACTGGATGTTGTGGCTGAATCCATCGCGCTCGTTCGAAGCGCAACCGAACCGGGCGTCAGCATGAGATGGGATTACGACAGCGAAGATCCCCACGCCGACATGCGCGGGTTTCACGTCGAGGAACTGCGCCAGGACACCGATGAAGCGAATTATTTTGCGCAAGACACACAACGCGAACTCAGCTTCGTCGAAATTAAAAGCGACTTGGTTCTCGCCAACGGTGCCCGTTTTTACAACGACCATGCACATCCCGAATATTGCACGCCTGAATGCAGCACGCTTGATGAACTTATCGCACAAGATCGCGCCGGCGAACGAATTTTGATGCGATGCGCGCGAAAACTTTCCGAGGAACGCGGCGAAACGGTTCGGCTCTATAAAAACAACACCGATTTTTTCGGACACAGTTATGGCTGCCACGAAAATTACTTGCTGGCTCGCTCATTGCCATGGGAAAAACTTGCGCAAGGCATCCAGGCTTTTCTGGTCACCCGCCAGATTTTCGCAGGCGCGGGGAAATTTGGCATTGAAGCCGAAGACAAATTTATTTCACACGGATTTCAAATCGCACAGCGCAGCGATTTTTTCAGCGAACTTCAAAGCGTGGATACGATGCAACGCAGGCCAATCGTCAACACGCGTGATGAGCCGCACGCCAATCCAAATTTGTATCGCCGCTTTCACGTCATTATCGGCGATGCGAACATGTCACCCTTCGCCACGCGGCTAAAAGTCGGTACCACCGCGCTTCTGCTCGAAGCTCTAACTCGATTTCCAAAACGCGTTTATCCGATTTTAGGTGATCCACTCGGCGCGTTGCCCGCGATTTCGCGTGATCCGAAATTTCGCTGGGAATTGATTTTGCAAAATTCGCAAGTTTCCACTGCCGTCGAAGTGCAAAGAAAATATTTGCAAGCCGTCCGCGAACTTTGCGATTTGTCCGATCCCGCAAAAGCGAATGTTGTTTTCGATTGGGAAACCATTCTCGATGATCTGGAAAACGATTACACACGCTGTCGCAATCGGCTCGATTGGGTAGCAAAGCTGATGTTAATTCGGGAATTTCAAGCCGCGCAAAATATCAACGATGATGATCCGTGGCTGCGCAGTCTCGATTTGGAATATCATAGACTCAGCCGGGAAGAAGGACTTTATTACGGCTTGGAACAATCAGGTGCTTTCCAAAATGTTCCAAGCGAAGGCGCAGTGCGCGCGGCGATTTGCGGCCCGCCTTTGACAACGCGTGCTCTGATTCGCGGGAAATGCGTGCAGAAATTTCGCAATGCAATTCTATCGGCGCAATGGGATCATGTGACGCTCCGAGGAGAAAACGGACCCATAAAAATTTCGTTACTCGATTTATTTTCGCTCACACAGATTTCGCACTACGCTCAGATAATTGACGCCGCGCAAACGCCGGACGATTTGCGGGAGTTGGCCGGGTAGCACCTGCCTCCGACGAATACATAAACACCATGCGTTCGCACCAGCCTGAAGCAGTGGGTGCTATCCGGGTGGCAAGCTGAAGCTTGAACTTCAACATGGCTTGTTGGCATTCTCGCCGCGAAATGAATCGCATCACGGAACGCTTCGCCCAACTTAAAAAAAAATCTGAGAAAGGTTTTGTTGTTTACATCGGCGCAGGCGATCCGAATTTGCAAGCGACTTGCGATCTCGCGCTGGCATTCGATCATGCTGGCGTGGACATTCTCGAACTCGGCGTTCCGTTCAGCGATCCGCTTGCGGACGGATTGGTTAACCAACTCGCGGCGCAACGCGGTCTCGCCTCTGGCACGACTCCCATCAAGGTTTTAGAAACTGTCGCCGAAATTCGCAAGCAATCGCAAATCCCCATCGTTTTTTACATCTACTTCAATTTGCTCCATCGCTACGGCGTGAAGAAATTCATTCAGGATTGCGCGAAAGCGGGCGTGGACGGGTTGCTCGTGCTCGATCTGCCTCCGGAAGAATCGGAAAATTACGAAGCAATGATGGCGGAGGCTGGCGTCTGCAATATTTACCTTATTGCGCCAACCACACCCGACGACCGCATCGAACTCATCGTCAAGCGCGGCTCTGGATTTATTTATTACGTCTCACGAATCGGCGTCACTGGAATGCAGGAGAAAATTTCCGACACCATTTCGGAAATGACAGCAAAGATTCGGACGCACACGGATTTGCCCATCGCCGTCGGCTTCGGAATTTCAAATCCTGAACAGGCCAAAACCGTAGCCAGCTACGCCGAGGCCATCGTGGTCGGCAGCGCCATCGTGAACCAAATCGCGGAACATGGAAAAAGCGCAGAACTCGTTTCGCGAACAACGACTTTCGTCAAGTCGCTTGTCGATGCGGTAAAATTCGCCGGATGATCACGAACATCCCACAATGGAAGACAGTCACGCTTTTTCTTGCGTGTTTCAGGTTGCCGAAGAGACTCCGTGTGAAGTAGCCGTCAGCAATGCCGCCCGCCATCGCTGGCGGAGCCGGACGCAAGCTGTAGCGGTGAAGCACTCCCAGCCACTTCGTCTCGTTTTCAAGGGATTTTCAACAGCTCTGCTTCCGTCCACGCTTCGTTGCGATTGACCGTGGCGTCACGCACTTTTTTCACTGCCACAACATCGACTGGCGAAGAACCATGCTCCCATTCACGACGAATGTAGGTCAACACTGCCGCAATTTGTTCGTCATTGAAAACGTTCAGCGATGGCATTTCCATGTCATAGTTTCTGCCTATCACACCAATTTTACCCCGCACGCCATGCAGAATAATTCGAGTCAATCGTTCAGGCTCGCCAAGCACCCATTCGGAATCAGCCAGCGGCGGGGCCAAACCTTCCATGCCCAAACCGGTCAGTTGATGGCAGGCCGCACAACTGGCCGCAAACAAATCACGCCCGATGGCAAACCGCTTTTCCTCTTCCTCAGTGAGTGGAGCAACTTTTGGCGGAGCCACATAACCCGGTTGTCCGGGCCACGTAACCAGGCCGGAAATTTTTTCCAGCCGATCAGTTATTTCCGGCGTTTGTTTTTTTACCAACGCAACAAACCCATTCGGTTCCGAAGCAAAAAAGATCGGCTTCTTCCGCACTGGGATCTTCGACTTCGTCTGACCCGGTGCGCTGGCGAGCATTCCGTCCAACAACGCGACCTGTTGCCAGAGCGGCGCAGCGGCAGCGAGTTGGAAAATGCGATCCACCCGGTTCGTTTTGCGTTCGTAAAGAATGCAAGTCGCAAGCCCGCTCAAGAACGCGCCGCGCCCCGGTTTCGGCTCGCTCCATGATTTATCAGACAGAACCCTTTCTAAAATTTCCAGTTCCCGTCTGTAGAGTCCACTTAACAACGCGTCGCGAATCACCAGATTCTCTCCACTGTTCCGCGCAATCGTCATCATTCCCTCCTCTGCTTTCGGATCGACGATTTCGCCCAGCGTAAAAGCGAGTTGCAGTTGAACGTCCGGCTGTGTGTCGATCTTCGTCAACGTTGTAAAAAACGCGACGAATTCCGATGCATCCGAGTTCTTCAAAAACGGTTCCGATAACCTAATCGCCACGGTGCGAACTTTTGCGTCCTTGTCAGCCAGGGCTGCGAGCAAGGTTTTTTTGCCCATCTGCCCGATGCCGTCTAAAGTCCACAACGCGTGAATGCGACCGAGAGAACTTTTGTCCGAGACCGCCTTGGCTTGCAGCAATGCGATCGTCTTCGCCTCATTCCGTTCAACAAGTAATCGTTGCGCGGTATCACGCACCCAACCATTGGGATTCGACAGATTATCAACCAACTCAGCCGAGGTGGCTTTGGCCAACTTCACCGGCTTCAACATTTTGCCTTCCGCGACAATGCGATAAATTCGTCCCAAACCCGTCGGCGCTTGCAAACCGCGAGACTCAGATTGCGCGCGCAAGTAGGAGGTCAAATAAATCCTGTGCTGCAAAATACCGCGATACAGATCAGTCAGGTAAAGCGCGCCATCCGGACCGTTATTCAAATTGACTGGGCGAAAACGTTCGTCGGTCGAGGCCAGAAATTCCGCATTCGTGTAAGCATGCCTTCCCGTCATGATCCCGTTTTTTTCCTGGAGAATATTGCGTTTCACCAGATTCGCAGAAGGTTCACAAACAAATGCATTACCCTGAAATTCATCCGGAAAATTGTCCCCGCGATAAATCAAAGGCCCGCAGGCCGCCGTGAATTTCTCCAGCGTGCCGTCCTGGCGCAAAATGCCTTCGCGATACCCGCGATTTACCCCCGGCGTGACACGAATCGGCCAGGTTATCTGGTTTTTGATCGGGTCCACGTTCAATCCCATCGGCGTGCGAACGTTTGGATTGCGACGCAGGTAAGCCGAAGGCACAAGGTCAATGCGAAATTGGTCGCTGTTGGAATTGTAAACGAGCCTGCCATAATTATCTTGCGAGATGCCCCATTGACCTCGGAATACGGTTGGTTCGCGCTGCCATTCACCATCCACATTGCGAAAACGAGTGGTGTGGTCGGCGCTGTAAATCCAGTTGTCCAAAGCGGTCATCAAACCATTGGCGGTGTGCTCGGGATTTTTCTGGTCGCCATAATCTTTGGCCACTTCAACTTTTGAATCAGACTTCCCATCGCCGTCAGTGTCCTGACAAAACCAGAGACGCGGCGGCTCAGCAACGAGCAATCCACCCTTCACGAGCGCCAGCGCACGCGCCATGACCAATCCATCGATAAAAACCGTCCGCTTATCCATTTTTCCATCGCTGTCCGTGTCTTCCAGCACAGCGATTTTTCCGACGGGTTGATCTTCTCCTTTGCCATCGGCGTCCGGCATGAATCCACTCATTTCCACCACCCAAATTTTTCCATCCGGAGCGAACGTAATGGCCACGGGGTCATGCACCAACGGTTCACTAGCGACGAGTTCGATGCGAAATCCCGGAACAATTTTAAACGACTTTAATGCTTGTTCGGGCGTCAACACGGGCGCGGGGGGAATCTTCTCCGGCGGAACCGGTGCGACCTGCTTTTCTGGTTGGCCACCATCTTTTGCGTCTCCATTTTGAGCTAACAAATCCGCGCTGAAAAGAGAGAGCAGCGCCACGCCTATGCACGAACCGATATGAATCAAGCGCGAAAAAAATCGGCCTTTGAAAAAAATGTTTCTTGAAAAGTTGCGGGGAAATTTCTGTCCGGCTACATCAAAACGTGCCCCGGATTTATAATTGTTCATTTTTATTCTGGTTGAATCTACTGTCCTCCACTTCGACGCATTTTACCCACAAATATTCTGGTGACGACCGGAAAATAGGGAAACGCCGATTTGTTGCCAAGTATTCTTAACGAGCATAAGTCGCGCTTGAGGAGAGATTAGTGCCCGTCATTGGCGTTTGGGGAAAAACATCATTTCTTCACTAAGGCCAAACGGGCGTTGGCAATATCCATTTTCTTTTGGATGGGAACTTGCAGCGGCGGCAAAAGCTTCTTCAATTTTTCATAAATCTTCAGCGCTTGTTCCCATTGCTCCATGACTTCGCAAAGTTTAGCGGCGGCAATTCCTGATTCATAAAGCCATTTTGAATCGGGAACCTCACCGTCGCGCAGATTGGCCTTATTGAGCACGAACATGTAGTGACCCAATGCGCGCTCGACCAACCTTTCTTTTTCCACTCCCGATTTCTTTTCCGCCCGTTTCTGGCAAATATTTCCAAGACAGACTCCAGCACGGCTCCGCGCCGAAACGTCCGCCTGCGCAGAGGAAATAACATTGCTGTAGGACTCCGCCGCCTTGTCGTAACGCGCCTCCGCCTGCGCCACGTCCAGTCCCGCCAATTGAAAATAAGAATCGCCAATCCGTCCGGTTGCAAGAGACGCGATTGCCTTCGTCGGTAAATCGCGCGTCACTCGAGAGTACGCGGTGATCGCATCGCGCAGGATCGATTCATTGGTATTAGAAATAAACTGTTGATACGAAGCGTCGCCGAACGCAAACCAGGCCTCCGCTTTCAACGCTGCAGGTGCATTGGTGTCGTTTTCAACCAATTTGATCAGATCTGCGAAATACTTCGCCGCGCCCACATAATCCGACCGATCGTAAACCGCGCGACCGGCCATCAACCGGGATTGATAGGCCAGTTCTGGAGCAGGATTAAATTTTAAAAGCTCCTGGAAGCTTTTCTCCGCATTCCAGAAATCGTCCCGGTTCCAGTAGAAATCAGCGACCCAGTTCTGTGCCAGCGCGGTGAGCTGGTTCGATGGAAACCGCGCCACAAAATTGGTAAACAATTTGAAGGCGTTGGTTTCCTGCCCGGCTTTTTCATAGACCAGCGCACGGGAAAATTCAGCCTCAGCCAGGTGCGGATGGTTCGTGAAATTCGTGACCCATCCGTCGTATTCGGCCAGAGCCGCCGGCCAA
The DNA here is from genome assembly GCA_046593365.1 of Limisphaerales bacterium. Classification (GTDB taxonomy): domain Bacteria; phylum Verrucomicrobiota; class Verrucomicrobiia; order Limisphaerales; family CANJXF01; genus CANJXF01. The sequence goes on along the minus strand of JBKJOA010000012.1, from coordinate 2,001 downwards.
TTTCTCTCCTGAACAAAACTCTGGGCAATCGCCAGTTTGCTATCCGCCGCCATTGGTGAATCTGGAACTCCTTTGAGAAAATCGAGAAATAAATTGCGCGCTTCCGCCGGTTTCCCGCTTTGGATAAAATTCTTTCCAACCAAAAGCAAACTTCGATCCCCGAGCGAACCTTTTGGGAACCACGCCAGTAGTTTATACATTGCATTGGTCGCTGCGGCGGAGTTTCCAACCTTTAAACTAGCTCGGACGGTCTGGTAAAGTGCCGGTTCAAACAAGCCGTTCGTGACCCGCTCCAATGCGCCAAAGTTTTGGACGAACAACTGATAATTGGTGACCGCCGCCGCGTAATTCGTCAGTTGGAATTGGCAATCCGCCAATTTAAAACGGGCCACCGCTTGATCCTCTGAAATCGGAATCCGCTTGGTCGCCTCCAGAAAATCGGCTTCCGCCGCGCCAAAATTCTCTTGAATCCAAAAGCACCAACCCCGGTTCAGATATGCTTTTCCTAGCTGCGCACTTTGCGGAAAATTGGTGATCACAAAATTGAACCTGGCCAGTGCTTGCTCAAACAAATTCGTGACCAAAGCTGGCACGAGATTGGTGAGCGCCACGAATTGTTTCAAACGCAATTCGCCCAGGGTCACGTTCACAAAATCGAGCGCGGGATCTGCGGGATTTTGCTCAAGAAATTTTTCAAGTCGCACCGTTGAATTGGTGATTTCCCCCAGCGCCAGATTCAATTCGACCGTTTTAAAAAACGATTGCCGACGCAATTCCGGGGGGGTTCCTTCAACGGCATTCTGTTCGTAAACCAAAATGGCCTCCGGTAAGCGATGGAGTTTTTCCAAAACTTCGCCACGCAACAAAATAGATTCAGCGGAGAACTTTGGCTTGCCAGACGCCTGTGCGGCCGCGAGCAAATTGGTGCTGGTTTGCAGCGCGGCTTCCAATTGGTTGGCCGCAAGCTGAATGCGGCAGAGCAAATATTTTTCACGCCACTTTGTCTCAGGCGTCGTAGTCCTCGATGCTACCTGCGCAATCAACTTTTCTCCATCGGCAAAACGCGACTGCTTCAGGAACGCCTCGGCCAACAATAAATATCCATCGACCGTGTATTCACTGCTTGGTTGCGCTTTGGTCTCAGTATCGAAGCGTCCACCGGCGGTCTGGAGCAACTCGATGACACGCGTCCAGTTCGTGAGTTTAGACTCTGCCAATGCTTCGGCGTAACTCACCTCAAGTCGATGCGATGAGTCCGGAAATTTCTGGTTCAACTCCGCGTAAGCATCCGCAGCGGAACGAAAATTCCCGCTCTGAAAAAAGCTTCGCCCCATCCAATATTGGTATTCGTGCGCGACGGCACCCGCCTGCGGCAATTCTTTTTGCAAGAGCAGGAGAGCGTTGGCGTAGTCACCTTGATAGAAACGCGCTTGCGCTTGATGAAGAATCGCCTGCACCTTGTTTGTGGACTCCGGGTGCTCTTCAGAAAATTTCGCGAAAGCCTCGTCCGCCTGCTTGAACTGTTTCAATTCGAAAAGTTGCACGGCGTTGTTGAAAGCACGCGTCTCTGGCCCCGTCACCGCGAAGGCAGAACGCGCTACGCAAAGATTCAGCAGCAAAATAATTATCTGGAAATAACGCACAGCATTCAGACGAAACAAGTTGGGATTCCAATCACGCAATTTTTTTTAGCGGATTGGGTGTGAGGATACGACTTAAAAATTGGCCGGTATAACTTTCCTGGACGCGTGCAACGGTTTCCGGCGTTCCTTGTGCGACAATTCTTCCACCGCCGGAACCGCCTTCGGGACCGAGATCAATAATCCAGTCCGCCGTTTTAATCACATCAAGATTATGTTCGATAACAACGAGTGTATTTCCGCTTCCGCGCAGCTTAAACAAAACTTCGAGCAATTTGGCAACATCGTGGAAATGCAAGCCAGTCGTCGGTTCATCGAGAATGTAAAGTGTTTGGCCGGTGGCTTTGCGGCTGAGTTCGGC